>DJHI01000118.1:26877-29860 GCA_002431715.1 Armatimonadetes bacterium UBA5829 | reverse complement strand
ATTACAGTCCCGGGCGATGACAGCAAGGTCATCTATGTCTGGTTCGATGCTCTCATCAACTATATCAGCGCAATCGGCTATCTGAGCGATGATGAAGCCTTCAACTCCATCTGGCCCGCCGATCTGCAGCTTATGGGAAAAGATATTTTTGTCAGATTCCACTGCACCTTCTGGCCTGCAATGCTGATGGCTCTTGGTTTGGATCAGCCCAAGACACTTTTTGGACATGGTTTCTGGACAATCAACGGCGAAAAAATTTCCAAATCCAAAGGCAACGCTATTTCACCGGCTAAGCTTGCCGATGATCTCGCGGAAGAATCCGGCGCAGCGAGAGACGTTTGCCTGGATGCCGTTAGATATTTCGTAGCAAGAGAGGTCACTTTTGGTATAGATGGCGATTTTTCGATAGCATCGTTCCGAAACAGGTTCAATTCCGACCTGGCGAACGACCTCGGAAACCTGTTAAATCGCACGTTAAGTATGCTTGGTAAATATTTCGAGGGCATAATTCCCGATCCGAAAGGTTATTCGGGTGGGTTGGCCGATGTGATCTCACAGACGGCAAAGACAGCCGAAGAAACGAGCGACAAGCTGGAGTTCACTCGCGCTCTGGAAGCAATCTGGCAGATGATCGGCGCGGGAAATAAATACGTAAACGACATGAAGCCCTGGGAACTTGAAAAGCAGGGCAGGACGGACGAACTCGCGGGAGTGCTGTATTCCGCTCTTGAAGCCGCTCGCGCTGCCGCTATAATGATCTCACCGTTTATGCCCGCTGCATCAAAAGAGATCGCAAGGCAGCTGGGAATATCGGATTCATTTGATTCGCTGAAGTGGGTGGATGTTACCAAAGCCGATTCGTTGACACCCGGCACTAAAACACAGGGACCTGACCCGATTTTCCCAAGGCTCAGCAACAAAAAGAAAGCAGAGGCTGCAAAAGTGGAAGAGAAACCGCAAGAGGCTCCGAAAGCCGAAGAGACGATATCGTATGATTATTTCAGCAAGCTGAAGATAAGAATAGCTGAAGTGAAAGCAGCGGAGAAAGTCGAAGGAGCCGATAAGCTCCTCAAGCTGCAGATAAGCTTGGGTGATGAAGAGAGGCAGATAGTTGNNGAATAGCTCAGTATTACGAGCCGGAGACACTTGTGGGTAAGCAAATCGTGCTTTTGGCCAACCTCGAACCTGCTAAGATCAGAGGAGTCGTTTCCAACGGCATGCTCCTTGCGGCATCGGATGCCGAAGGCCGGGCGGTTATTCTCCAGCCCGCGTCTGAGGTTCCAGCCGGGGCAAAGGTAAGATAAATTAGCTAGCAAAAAGTCGAAAGTGGAAAGCAACCTCATCTGGACTTTCCACTTTCAGCTTTCCTCTTTCCACTCTATTACCCACTTAGCCCGCTTTTGGAAGTTCTCTAAAGCTGTGCACTCTGTTTGGCCCCAGATATCGCCCTTGATTTAGCGCTCTATGAGAAGATTTTATCAGATCTTCAGCCGTTGAGCCGTGATCGGGATATGTGGCTATTCCAACACTTACAGAGAGTTTTTCGCCCGTATTCCCTGGATTTGTGGCTGTTTCGTGCAAACGGATTGCTATTTCCTCGGCTTCATACGCAGCGGTTTCGGGAAGAACAGCCACTAATCTGGTAGGAGAATAAGTAGCTACCAGATCGTAGTCACGAATTGCGGACTTCAGAGATCGGCCCATAACCGCCAGTGCTTCACAAGCAGCTTCGTCTGCTTCATCGGGATTGCTCTTGAAATCATCCAGATCGAAAACGGCTATAGAAAGCGGCCTCTCTGCCCGTTCGGATCTGCTGACCTCATTCTTAAGGAAGAGTTCCAGATAACGCCTGTTTGCAAACCCTGTTGCCGGATCGATAAAGGCTGAGCCGGTATTTTCAGGCTCTGCCTCCTGCTCGATCTCCGGTTCCGATTTGTCGCAGACCGCTTCTTGTTTCGGTTTGGAAAGTAGAGCAAATCCCGCAAATGCTGCCGAACATGCCAATCCCAACACCAAATATGCCGGTGCAATTGCATACAAAACAGCCAGCGCCCATCCGGAAAATATGCACAGCAGCCATCCCGAAGCCAATGCGGATACTCTGGGAGCATATTCGGGCTCAGAGTGCACTTTATCTATTGTTGTCTCTATCAGAAGCGCGTTAGCGCCTATGTAAACAATCGCTGCCGCAATCATCGGTAAAAACGAATCGACTTGCTGAGGCCTTAATACGTTGCCTCCTGCAGCTATATAGGCGGCTGACGCGCATGAACATATGGCTGCGGGTTTCAGGATTGAGTAAACAACTTGATGGAGTTTTTTCTGCTGCCTGCCGTCACCAGTAATTCTGGCGGCTGCGCCGAATACGGCAGGCAGCGATGAACCTAGAGGACCGAGCGCAATTACACCAGCAAACTGCGCTGCATGGACCAAAGAAAAACGTATTGATTCGCCGTCTCGATGTCCCCTCAACTCGANNGGACTGACTGCTGCAGCCAGCGCAATCAAGGTGAGTATGCGCCACTCCAGCCCAGGGTTAAAGGCGCCGAAAATGACGCATCCAAGCCCAGTGGCGCAAACCATGCACGTCACGAGCCTGGCCGTGATTGTGCGGGAAGACTTTCGGTTACTTTCCGTCGAATTAGTTGCCATTGTCTCTTATACAGATTCTGATTTGTACTTTATATATACCTTACATGATCTGCATATTGAGATATCTGAATTCGGGCAGCAAGGTTTTTCGCTTATCTCCCAGCAATTCAGACCTTTTTTATAACCTTCACAAACAAGATAAAAGCTTGCAGGACATCCTCTTTTTGCTTGATTGATACATCCGCTCATTTTTTATGTCTCGCAATCGTCAGGCGGCCAGCCGACCTCGTTTCCGCGCGCGCTTGTCCCTATACATAGCCGCGTCCGCTGCGCTCAGCAGCGTCTCGAAGTCTCCCGCGTCGTCGGGATAGGTTGCGATACCGACACTCGC
>DJHI01000118.1:26597-26832 GCA_002431715.1 Armatimonadetes bacterium UBA5829 | reverse complement strand
AATTGCTGTGCATAACTGCCTATTCCCTTCTGAATGCGTTCCGCTATTCGAGCAGCCTCGCAAGCAGGAGTTCCCGGCAGAACCACCACAAACTCGTCACCGCCATTACGAAAAACCTGGTCATAATCTCTTAACTGCGCCTGGAAAATCGCCGCTGCGTCCTTCAGGACGAGATCACCCTTCTGATGACCAAATGAGTCGTTTACTGCCTTGAAGTTCTCAAGGTCTATGCCTA
>DJHI01000118.1:15437-26578 GCA_002431715.1 Armatimonadetes bacterium UBA5829 | reverse complement strand
GTCTCGACGCGAAGATCTTCTAAGCTCGCGCTCGAGATGCGTCTTCAAATACCTGCCGTTATGAAGCCCTGTAAGAGGGTCCCTTACCGCCGAATCACGAACCTGTTCAAACGCACTTGCATTCTGGATGGCAAGCGCCGCAGTATCGGCTACAAATGCCAGAGTCCTTAAGTCATCTCTCGAAAATGCATGCGGAGAGTCGGCATATAGATTTATCGTGCCCAAAAGCTGTCCGAAAATCGATATCGGCGCCACAAGGCAGGACTTATATGTGGACACAAGGTGCCCGTTTAGGCCGAGCGTGAGATCGTTAGGATCAAAATTACCAAAGTAAGGGCTGATATGCGCCGCAGCCTTGCCGGTTACGCCCTTGCCGATTGTTACGGTGGCGCCCTTTACAATCTCCTGCCACCGACCGGCGGCAGCTCTTGCAGTAAGCATCCGCTGATGCGTTTGATCCACAAGAAATACCGCACAGGTTACAGCATTGCAAAGCCGTTTGGCCTTATTGGCAAGCAGAGCCAGGACTTCATCGAGTTCCAGCGTGCTTGAAAGAGTCTGAGCTATTTCAAAGAGTGATATAAGTTCATGATTTGCCTGAGCTATGAGTTCAGCGGCTCCGCTGTCCTTAGTTACGGTATCAGAACATCCTCCGTCAAAGACCGGTTTACGAAGTCTGTTGATCTCATTGACCTGATCTGCAACTTCCAGAAACGCCGTAACCACATCCGGGTCGAAGTGCACTCCTGAAAGTTTCTTTATATGCTCGACAGCCTGGTCATGCGACCAACCGCTCTTATAACAGCGATCCGAGACCAGCGAATCGTATACTTCAGCGATAGAGATAATCCTCGAACCAATAGGAATATCGCTGCCTGCAAGNNCAAGGTGATCGGGATAGCCGGAGCCATCATATTTTTCGTGATGATGCCGCACCATGTCGGCTATGTTCCACGGATAAGACACCCTCTCCAAAATCTTAGCTCCAATGGTGGTATGATTACGCATCCTACCGAACTCCTCCGAATCCAGAGGTCCGGGTTTAAGCAAAATATACTCAGGCACACCGAGTTTTCCGACATCATGGACCAGAGCCGCGATCCTTATGCCGTCCAGTTCATTTTCGCTCAGGTTAAGCGCTTGGCCGATAAGCTCGCATATGGCCTTTACTCTTTTAACGTGATGCTGCTCAAAAGAATCTTTCGCCGCGATAGCGCATGCCAAAGCCTCAGCAGTATCTCGATATACCTCCGCCAATGACGAGCTTTCGAGCTTTTGCTCGAATGTAATCTGAGCCTTAGAATCCGCAAAAACAACTCTACTCGCAAGGAATGCAGCCAGACAAAACCAGAGAGCAATACCCAGCCAGCCGCGGCTGATGCTATCTCCGCCTGCAAGGATTGCGCAGCCGATCATGCAGCCTGCCAATCCAAAAGCTGTCTCTATTCGCTTGTTATTTACCTGAGCTATCATTGCAAATTCCTTACAAAACAAATATTTCTTTTTAGGCAATTTACAATAAGTAAATTGCACTCTTGGCCTGAACACATCTCCTGATACAAGTTCAAGGCCTAATTTACTCAGTGACCCTTGAATTTAGAAAGTATTGCATGCGGTCGGCCTTCCGGAGCGACCCCCATCTCGCCGCCTATTTCGTAGACATTTTCTACTAAAAAGAGGACTTGCTCCGCCGTCGACGGAGTAGTGACGCTTTTCTTGGCAGCCGAGACACTGCCGGTGTTTGTAATTTGATCCGCTGCTCCCATTTGTGCTATTGGCTCATAAATGTTTAACATACTACCACTCCCCTAAGACAACAAAATGCCAGGCTGTCGCAGCCAACATACACCTACACGTCAAAACCTGCAGCCCATATTACCGGACGTGTAAGCGTGTTTGCTTCGGCAGCCTGGCAAGCATGTCACGGATAGTGATTTAGCCCCAATAGCTTTGCGTCCCAGGATTTCCCCTGGTTTGCCCTTTCGCGCATTCAGGCTCTAGCCTGTTGCTTTCACATAGGTTATGCCATTTGATTTGATGAGTATGACCTGAAGATATTACCTGTTTCTCCAATAATGTAATTAATCAGTGGCCTGGGAGCGTTCAACTGGCCTGGCCGCAACTTGTACATTCTGACGCCTGATTTACACATTGTTTTTTCGGGTCTGCACGTTCTATGCGAACGAAGTCCAAACGAAGGCTCAGAATAAATCCAGGAGGATTCTTTTGATAAAGAACAGCATTCGATTTACGGCTCTACTGACATGTATTGTCATGTCGATCGCCGGAATTACGGTTTACGCTGCTACTACGGGTTCAGTTTCCGGCATCGTTAAAGATGCTGCAAATACCCCTATTTCCGGTGCAAACGTTGTTATCGAAGGCACCACGCTTACGACGGTTACTGACGACCAGGGAAGGTTTGTAATAACCAATGTCCCACCTGGTGATTATCAGGTCACCGTGCAGATGGTAGGATATAGAACCGAAACATTAGCCAATGTTCAGGTCATCATGGATTCAGTGGCCTCGGCCGATTTCTCATTGACCGAACAGGCAATTGCTGAAGAAGCGGTGGTAGTAAACCGTCCGCGTCCCATGATCAACCCTGAAATGGTCAATACATTTAACCTCGTTAATGTTCAGCAGGAGACACAGACTCGTACGGATGCCCTAAGCGTCCGCACGGCGCCGGGTGTTCTCAGCACCCTGCCGGGTGTTATCGTCGAGAGCGACGGAACCGGACAGATGCACCTCCGCGGCGGCAAGCCCGATCAGGTCGGTTGGTATTTCGAGGGTATTCCGATTACCGATCCCAATACGGGCACGTTCGGAACAAACCTTATGACCACCGGTATGAGCCAGTTCCAGATGTATACCGGCGCGTTCAGCGCCGAATACGGCAACGCAATATCAGGCGCACTTAATGAAGTCATCAAGACCGGAGTCAACACTCCCGGACTTAACACGGCTACCGAAGGCGGCGGAAATAAATTCGGGAGCATGGTCGGCGAATTCGGCGGGGGTGAATCCAATAGTTTTAACTACTACGTCAGCGCCAATGTCATGCAGGGCGATGTGGATTCCACCTTTATTAAAAGGCTTGAGTATTCTGATAACGTTGTAAAAATGGTCTGGCCTTCAGCTAAAGATAAGATAACACTCGTAGCTACTGAGGGCTCTCAGGTAGGCCTGTTGGAAAACTATCACACAATAGATGCTTATAATAATCCCGTATCTGCTGAAAAAGACTCTATCCAACAGCGATTCGCTCTAGGCGGAGTCGAGTGGAGTCACAATATCAATTCCGGCTCGTATGTCAGCGTGCAGCCCTATTATCACTTCTTCACCGGAGTCACCAGCGCGATGGGCGGGTCTTTCGGCAGCGGTCAGGGCACGGATATCTGGTCCAACAGAATGGGTATCCAGGCAAAATATGTTAACCAGTTAAATCCGATCCATTCTATAAAACTCGGCGGAAGTTTTGTTAAGTCCAACAATAACTACTTCCTGGCACTTTACTATCCCGAGTGGGATTACTATTATCCCTATTTCAATGCCGACGTAGACACCACCGATAACAGCCTCTATGCTGAAGATCAGATGACATTAAGTGAAAAACTCATCTTCACTGCCGGTATTCGACGTGACAGCATCACTTATGACCGCACCGGTCTCGCATATGTTGAAGGATCAGGTTATACAGGCGATCCGGTGGGCGATGTGACCGAGTCTAAAGTCACACCCAGATTCGGTGTCTCTTATGCGGGCGATTCGACCAGCGCATGGAAGGCAAGCTGGGGAAAATACTCCAAGTTCGTGCCGTCCAATGCCGCGCAGACGATATATTGCAATCCTGCCGACGAAGCATGGGGGCCCGGATTGGGATCGACGGACCCGCAGATGTCGACTAACTATGAGCTGACCTATGAAAAGCAGGCAACCGATACTTTAGCCTGGAGAGCCACCTATTTCCACAATCACTTCGATAACCTCGGAATATATGAACTGCTGAACAGCGGCGCTTACCTCTACACGAATGTGGGTGAAGGCAAGTCCGAAGGTGTAGAACTCTATGTCAGGAAAAAGATGTCCGATAACTGGCAGGGATGGCTCTCTTATACAAATGCCAAGGCCAGATCGAACAGGGCCGACTTCGGTCTGAACGATCAGATGTACTATACAACTTGGGATCAGAGAGACACCTTATCGATGGTTACCGAATATAAAAATAAGAATCTCGTGCATAGTCTAAGAGCCGATTACGGCAGCGGCCGACCCGACAGAATCAGCGACGCGACCGAAATCGCGATTCAGTCACGCGCAAATCCATATATAATCTTCAGCTATAATATGAAGATGAGTCTGCCTCAAGGTTCGAGTCTTGGTGATTCGCTCTACCTTGATATATACAACATCTTCAACAACCACCAGACACTGCAGTGGAATGCAAATGCTACCGGAAAAACAAGGGACAGCTGGATACCGTCAAGAAGCTTCTCTCTGGGTCTTACAAAAGCATACTAAATACGAATGAAATAACTATCGAAAGATCGGGTGTGAAAGCGCCCGATCTTTTTTATTGCTCCATTTTTGTAAGCGGCGACAAAGAATTCGGTTTATAGTAAGAAAGTGTTTTGGATACCCATGCTATTCCAATACATCCGACTACCAAATCGGTCACTAGTCGCCCACCGAATATTCCGGTGATTCCCCAGAAGTGAGCACCCAGATAAGAGCATGGTATGAGCAAGACCAGAATACGTATGGAGTTAAGCACCGTAGCTGATCCGGGTTTGTGCAGCCCGGTAAGGAAAAATCCGCAATATCGGTGCACCTCCATCATCCCGTAGCCGAATGATATTATATGAATGTAAAGCACCAGAATGCCGGCAACTTTTGGGTCTTTTGTAAAAATAGACGCCAGCCAGTTAGCGCTTAAGAAGAAGACCGTAGTGATAAAGCCACCATAGCTCAGTGCGAAGGCAGTTGTGACTTTTTGAGCCTTTCGCACGCGATCCATGCAGCCCGCTCCAAAGTTCTGGCTCACGAATGGTGTAAGCGAAATTCCAAGCGCCATGGGAACCATAAAAGCGAAACTCTCGATTCTTTGAGCAGCGCCGCTCGCAGCTACAGCCTCGTGTCCATGCGCGCTCAGCAGCTTGGTGATGACGGTAGCTGAGATAGGCATCAGAATCATGCTCAGCACGCTTGGAACAGAAAAAGTGACAATGCGCCGCACCGAATCCGTTAGTCCATGCATATTCCAGCGTATGAGGCGGTGCTTCCTCCACAGCAGGTCGACCATCCAGACCATCGAAATAGTCTGCGCCACAACCGTTGCCAGGGCGGACCCGCAAATGCCCATCTTCGGAAAGCCGAAGTAGCCGAAGATCATAATGGGGTTCAAGATGATGTTGATGATAGTTCCGATTATCATTGTCCAACTGGCGGCTTTCGAATCTCCAGCGGAGATAAGTATACCGTTGCCCACCATCGGCAGAGTCATAGTCAGAGCGCCTATATACCAGATTGCCATATACGCGCTTACCAGAGGAATCATCTGCTCATCGGCCCCAAGCGCGCCAAAAAGTGGACGCATTAAAACCATGCCTGCGACGGATATGAAGGCCGTTACGGCAAAATTGAGCAATATTCCGTGGGTAACGAGTCTGGCGGCGTCATTAGGATCCTGACGGCCGATTGCATGAGAGACCAGGGTCGTGAGGCCGGACCCGATGCCTCGGGCCACACAAGAAAGAAGCATAACCACCGGAAATATAAAACCCATTGCGGCAAGTGGACGAGTTCCCAGTTTTGAAACGAACCAGGTGTCGGTGAAGTTATAGGCATTCATCGCAAAGGTTCCCGCAAGCATGGGAAACGCCATGGAAAACAGGGTGCGGGATACGCCTTTGCGCGTAAGAACAGACATTAATAAATTACCTCTATTGCAGCAGCTAAAACGCCGAGTATAAATCAGTAGACTTTTTGTAAATTAACGCTTGCGGAATAAACCAACCCATGCAAATGGCTCACCGAACATATTATCATCGCATTCTTTCATCTGGCGCAATTCGATAACCTCAAGATATGGACCGAATATTTTTAACAAGCGCTCTTTTGAATATCCAAGGCCGCCGTGCATGCTGCGATCTCTATATACTTGCCAATCAGAAATATCAGCTCCACCCATTTCTTCCGGTGGCAGCGCGCCCATGCACGCCAAGCCAAATAATCCGCCTGACTTAAGTGCAGTATTTATAAACGACAGATAGTTCAGCCTGCGGTGAGGCGGTATATGATGAAAGCAGCCGCAATCATAAACCATATCGTATCCATTTTCTTGAACGGCAAAATCGAATATGGATTCACACACAAAATTTATGTTTACACCGGCCTCAACTGCTCTTTCTTTTGCCCACTCGATTGATACCGGTGATATATCGATTGCGTCAACCGCATAGCCATGTTTGGCTAGATAAATTGCATTTCTTCCTGGTCCGCAGCCAAGTTCGAGCGCTCTGCCTTGCCGCAATTGGTCACTTTCAAGCCAACTGACCAGGCTCTCATCCGGTATATTTCGAAAGAAGGGGACAGCGTTGGATCGATCCGCGTAGAAACCATCCCACCAATTGCCTTCATCGCGCAATAAAGCGTCCAACATACGCAGAATATCGTCCGGCTCATAAATACTCTCTGCCGAAGAATTATTTTGCCATTGATAATCCATTGGACACCCCACTTTTAGTCGGTTATTCCTTCCATTTCGGAAATTCGCCGGTCTCCTGCTTTATCAGAGCATGAATAATGCCTAAATGGTATTGCACATGGCTTATCTGACCTACAATGCGATCTGCCGGAGTGAAAGTGCGGCCGAATGCCTCTTCTTGAGCGAAGATGGTTTCATCCGTGAGGCCATCGATAAAAGACATGCACTCTACCCTGACCTTCTCCAGGTAATTAAGCATCTGCTCTTTTGTGATAACAGGCGTTGCGCCATGATTGAGTTCTCGAGCATCGTTTGAATGGAATTCAGGCTTCACATATGGAGTAGACCAGTCTCTGGCCCAGGCATTGAGCCAAGTTGTCGCATGATAGATATTCTGCCAGATGGGGACATTTACTCCGCTGAGAGTCCACATTTCATCCGAACTATGTTCGATAACATCCTGTAGCATATCGATACTGGGTATGAGTTGCCTTCGAAGCATTTCTACATAGTGCGTCATGAATGTCTTTGCCTTGAGATTAGTATACAGCCGAACCGCTGCAAATGAGATTATAGGTCTGCGGAAGAATACGTGTCAACTCATCTCAAACCCAAGATTCACCTCAAAGAGAGGTGGTTTCTCTTCAGCAGAGCCCATTATTTTCCTCCCCGGATTTACCGGAATGAAGGCGGAACCATGCTTTGTGGAATCAACAGATTGCCTAAAAAACCTCTTTCTTTTAACTACACCAACTGTCTTTTATGTTCCTCTGCTGCTTTAGCTACACACAGCGGTCGTGCATATAGTCTGTTATCGGCAATTTAACTATTACAACAGCATAATATTTAGTCACAATTAGTCCGATAATTCATGTAGTTGTACCAGTCCGGCAGCCAGCCGGAACATGGCATATCAATTACAAGGATTGAGGACTATCTACTGGCCAGGATGTCCACGCAAGGTAATTGCATGGGAATAAAAGCCAAATCGTTCATATATAAGCAGTCTCATAGAAAAGGCTTCACCTTAGTGGAAGTCGCGGCGTCATTGCTCGCGTTTTCAATAGTTGTTGTCATCTTCGCAAGCTCCGTTATTATGTCTGAGAGGACAGCTCACGTGAACGGTCAGTATGCTCAGGCAATCAGTCTGTGCCAACATAAGATCGATCAACTACGCGCCGTAGGGTTCGGCAGGCTTAATTATGATGAGCTTACGGACGCAACGGAAATCGTCGATTCTTCACCTACTACTTCACCATATTCTTTTGTGGATGTGGATGATGTTGCTGAGTACCTTCCAAATCCAACCGCAACGCTGATAATCGAGACACCCTACAATGGTGATGAGAATAAAGCTAAGGTGACCGCTACAATTACGTGGCGTTCCGCCGCTCATGAGAGCAAGACCAATACATTTACTCTTGTAGGAATTATAACAAACGTAGAATGAGAGATCATATGAAACCCTCAAGACACGGATTTACACTTTTAGAAGTGATAATAGTAAGCGGCATAATGGTCTTTATGCTGGCTTCAATCGGTGCTATGTGCATAAGCTCGATGAGAAGCTACGACAGGGCCACGACGCGAACTTTCACCGATACCGACGCAGCAACCGCCTTACAGAGGATTGTCAGCGATGTGCGTGAGGCACGCAGAATCAAACTGCTCGCTGACGGCAATAAGCCGCGGCTGAGAATTATAATGCCCAAGGTAGAAGACGGGCATGAATACTATGACCGCTATAAGGATGATACGGCACATCAATATGATTACTATCTTTCCGACTCAACCGGTGTGCCTGGTCATGACGGCACCTGGATGTGGAGAGGCAAAAGTAATGATCGAAGAGTGGTCGCTAAAAATGTCTCTGCACTGGAGTTTGAGACCGACTCTGATCAGAACTACCAGAATTACGTAAAGATAACGGTAATCGTTCGGCAGCAGACTCCCACCGGTCTGAGAGAGACGAAGCTGACCCAGCGAGTCGTATACCTGAGGAATTTTTAGCATGTTGAAAATGCCGCATAAAATTAAAAATCAGAAAGGCAGTTTGCTGCTCATCACGCTCGTTGCGCTGTTTTTAGTTACGACTCTGTCGATAGCCGTAATCACCATCACTATGAGCGCTCTGGATATGAACAACAAACAACAACAGCGCGCCATAGCCTTTAATCTTGCAGAATCCGGCGCTGAGGATGGTTTACTATACCTTACATCGCTATCAACACCGCCTCAAGGCAGCGAGCCATTTGATCCTTTCAATGGACCTGTAAGTCTGGGTGGCGGAACATACAGTGTTACAATCGATCNNAAGACGCGGGAAAGTTCCTCAAGACATATGTGATAACATCAGTCGGAAAAATAGGAAACATTACGAAAACCGTCGAGATAGTGGCAAAGCAGGCATCGTTCGGCCGCTATGCATATTTCACCGATAGAGAGACATCGGTGAGCGGTTCGGAGATATGGTGGTCTGCCGGTGAAGTGGTCGATGGGCCGGTTCATAGCAACAACAAAAACAACTCAAACTTCAATATTAACTATAATGGCTCTACCAGCCCAATTTTTCTCGATAAAGTCACTGCATCCGGTACGAGCATTAACTATTCACCAAGCAAGCCGAAGAACGAATCGACATTCAGAAAAATCTTTGCTGAGGGAAGCAAAGGTTACATGCTGGGAGTGGACCCTATAGAACTGCCGGAGACCACTGATATACAGAAAGAGGCTGCATGGGGCGGATCATCAAGCTTTCCTACCACTAATGGAGTTTACTTTAGAGGCATCAGCAACAGCGGAATATATATAGTCGGTGATGCTGCGATCTCTTTATCTCTGGACGCCTCAGGCAACCAGGTAATAACCGTCACCCAAACCACTGTTGTAAAGAAAAAGACGGTTACAACTACAACTACAATTACGTTGGATAGATATACCAATACCACAACAGCAACCGGAACATTAGGATCAGGCAGCGCCACCAGCATGACTTCATTGCCTAATGGCGTAATTTACTGCACCGGTAATATTACATCTCTTGAG
This sequence comes from Armatimonadetes bacterium UBA5829, assembly GCA_002431715.1. Taxonomy (GTDB): domain Bacteria; phylum Armatimonadota; class UBA5829; order UBA5829; family UBA5829; genus UBA5829. The sequence continues at coordinate 16,821 of DJHI01000118.1, read as the reverse complement.
GGAGAGGTTGCGGACAATCTCTATAGTGATGATGAGATAACGACCCGATCCGAGATGACCATCGCAACAGACGTAAACAACGATAAAGATATAACCATAACGGACAATCTTACATATCACACAAAACCGGACAAAACTCTGGACTCGGATGCAGAGGCAAATTTAGCAGCCGGAACTTTAGGGCTGGTTGCGCGAAATGTTACCATTGATTCGTCAGCTCCCGCGAATCTGGAGATCGATGCAGTGTGCATGGCCGGAGGGGAAAATACTTCATCAGGAAGTTTTAGTGTAGAGAATTACAGTAGCAAGACACCGACCGGCACGCTCACTGTTATAGGTGGAATCATACAAAAGGCAAGAGGCCCTGTCGGGACATTCAATTCTTCGACCGGGCAGACTGTCACAGGCTATAAGAAGAACTACAAATACGATTCTCGNNTCTCGGCTTGCTCAGAAGCCGCCGCCATTCTATCCGACAACCGGACATTACGAGAGGTTGTCCTGGCGTGTGGTGCCTAACTGACAATCACTCATCTGAAAAAATGAGGCTGCTTAAAAAGCAGCCTCTTTAATTTTATGGGTCGATAGCACCCGGTCCTATTTCCTGAATCTGCGATAGCTGACTACACCGCAAAGACCGGCAAGAAGAGCTATTATACCTGTCGGCTCAGGCGTAAGCTGCCCGGTGAGCGTATAGGTCTCCCAGGAGCTTTCCGCGTCTTCTCTCACCTGAATATCCGCGGCGAAATATGTCTGGTATGCATACATATCCGCTGCCAACTGCTCGACATCACTGTAATCACCTGTCACTTCCCAGGCACAGCCGATTGCACCGACAACACCGCTCACATTTGCCGAGTTTGTGTAATCCTGCCAGGCATTGGCTCTGGATGTGTTCGGTATGTCGTACCAACCGTAGGTGTATTCAACTCCTTCCCAATCGGCTCTGTAGCGATACTGAATATTGCCGGTTAGCTCGGTAGTTGTTTTTCCGGGAATCCAGAATGTCCATAAAAGCATATTGCCGTTGTCTCCCCAACTGTAGACTATGGCTTCCTCGGCAATGAACACTGTTGTCCCCGGGTATGTGCCTCCACCCATATTGACATATGTGCCATCAGCCGCTGCCGCATATGCACCCGGCGTCCACGCAGAGAACAAGGTGGTATTCCATACATCGGGACCCGTGTCTATGTACATCTGGACATCGACTGCCTGCGCAACTGTGGCTGTGGCGAGGAGTAATACCAAAATACAAATTACTGCACTGCACTTTCTCATAGTCTTTCCTCCTTACGTGTGCGGCTTCTTCTGCGGTTTGTCAAGTTGCCCTTGATCTTTTTGAGAAGCACATAAGCGATCAGACATGGATTTCATAGATGGA
>DJHI01000118.1:5949-15413 GCA_002431715.1 Armatimonadetes bacterium UBA5829 | reverse complement strand
AAAACCAGGTAATAATACCTGGTGTTATATTATCATAATAAGCATAATTGAGAATTATATAGGAATGAGTGAACACGATAACGCCACAAGTAATAAAACTTACTCCCCGGTTTACCGCTTTCTACGGTGAAAACGCTTTCCATGGAAGTGAACTCTTCTAAAATCGCGCCGCCTTATCTCTGTGTTAGGTTCGATGGTCATATCGATGGTATCGGGTTCGATGTGAGTTACTACAGTTGCATCGGTCAGCTTCACTTTCATTTTATTTTCGATCTCCTGAGCTATGTTATGAGCCTCAAGCACGGAGATATCAGAAGGAACTATCAGATGATAATCGATCTGGCGGGTGGAGCCCGCTTTACGAGTCCTAAGCTTATGATACCCAACTACTTTAGAAGTGCCCATTATCAGTTCCTCAAGCTCCTGAATTTCACTCATAGGAAGCCGCACGTCCAGCAAAAAGTGGGTCGATTCACGCGTCAGGGTGAATGAGACCCACAAGATCGTCACNNCTCACAGCTACACCAAGCGCGACTATTGGGTCAAATATCTGCAGGCCGGTAAACTCTACGATTGTCAGACCGACAAATACACCGAGCGATGTCCAGACATCGGTAGTAAGGTGATATGCATCAGCCTTGATTGCCGCGGAATCCGTCTCACGCGCGACCTTAAGCAGATATCGTGAGACGACTACGTCGACAACGGCAGTTATACCAATGACGGTCAAGCCTAATGGCAACGATTCTAACGGCTTGGGATGGAGGATTTTGTCTATGGCCTCATAGATGATATAGACTGCAGCAGCAAATATGAGCAGCGCCTGGGCAGCGGCTGATATATTCTCGATCTTGCCATGTCCGAAGGGATGTTCCTCATCCGCCGGTACAATAGATGCCCGCACACTAAAGAACGCTATTATTGATGCCATCAGATCATTGAGAGAATCGGCTGCGGCGGATATTACACTGATCGAACCCGTGATTAAGCCAATTATCAGCTTCATTATGAGTAAGCTGGTATTTGAAACCACCGATAATGATGCGGCCTTGACTTTCCTATCCAAGCTGGCTCCTCACCTGCCTTCTATGGCTCAATATGCAATGATTGATGAATCATTCTTCAGCAATTTACCCACCGTGGCATGAGGCAATACAAGATCGGTGTGTGGTGACGTAGAAAGATTGAGGAGATTTTTGATAGAAGCTCGGCTGCTTATTGGTGTTGCTAATTCACCGGTTCAGTCTTTCGCAAAAACAGTCTGCGCAGCCAGAATGGAGTGATCAGCGTTGTGATAAAGACCACGAATACCAAACCGCCATAAAGGTCCTTCGGCACTATTCCCGTCTTAAGGCCGATGCTTGCAAATATCAGTCCGACCTCACCGCGTGGGACCATACCGACACCTACTATGAACCTGCTGACACCCCTGGAAACGACGCCTAGTCCCGCTGCCAGCTTGCCTATTATTGCCAAAACCAGAAGGATTCCAGTAATGATCATTGCACTTCTATGAGCCGGGTCTAAAGGGTTGAAACTCCGCAGATTCACATTAAGCCCAACCAAAACAAAGAATACGGGCACGAAGATATCGGTCACGGGCTTGATCTGTTTTTGCAGCTTTACGCGGACTTCGGTGGTCGCAAGAACAAGTCCCGCCGCGAATGCTCCTATAATCTCCGCTAACCCCAGCCGCTCCGCTCCATAGGCCAGCGTAAGGCAGAATAAAAATGCCAGGCTTACAAGGATTCCGCGAGTCTTCAGCCTCTGGATAAACGGGATGAATTTGGGAGCAAAACGAATTCCGATCCAGATAGCTCCAACCAGAAATACAAGTGCTGTTATTACGGCTTTTGCTACGACAATNNGCCGGTGGATGCTATCTGCAGAACCACGGAAAGAAGCAGAAGGCCGAGTATGTCATCTATTACGGCCGCCCCGAGAATGATCTGAGCCTCTTTGGTTGCCATCTTGCCCATATCCATCAGCACTCTAGTGGTTATGCCGATGCTCGTTGCAGTGATTGTTGCCCCTAAAAAGAGCGCTTCCTGATAATCACCGCGAAATGCATACACCGCCCCAAAACTCATCGCAAGAGGCAGAACGACACCTATAACTGCAACCAGGGCTGCCGAATGTCCTACTTTTGTGAACTCATCCAAGTCACTCGCAAGACCTACCTCAAACAAAAGCAGCACAATGCCTATGGAACCGACAAATATTATCGCCGGATCAAGCGCTGCTTCCCGCAGCATCGTAAGGCTCAGCAGGACTCCCACGAGCAGCTCACCAAGCACGGCAGGCTGCCTGAAATACTCGGCTATTTCGCCGCCTATTTTAGCAGCCGCTATTATGATTATGAGGTAGATCAATGTATGACCAGTCTCCAAAGTCAGTCCTTCCTGTTTATATAACCGGTTATCGCACAAAGCGAGTATAGCATATTGTATCGCCTTGCCTCTCTCAGGTGATTGTTTTCCGATTCCCTACCTATCAAATCACCAAATACAAAACTTTACAAACTCCTGCTGTGCCCTATCACTTTACGTGCGGAATCCGAAGGGAATAGCTCCTTAAATATTCGGTAATACATCAATTCTTCCTTGTTTTGCAATGTACTGCCATCGGGCAAACGGCTGTAACGAGCAAACTGAGTATCGGAAATATTATCTTCCGCTACAGCGGCAAGCGCTAAATTGGAACCGCATCCTTTACTGAATTTGATCTTTTTCCTGCCGATAATTTCTTTCGGCAAGCAGTCTTTGAATGACTGCCGAAGTATCCACTTTTCAGTATTATCGGGGCCGAGCTTGAGGTCACACGGCAGGCGGAATGCAAATCGCACGACATCGACATCCAAAAACGGCACTCTGGCTTCAAGGCCATGCGCCATAGACATTCTATCACACCGCTGAAGGTTTGTGTTGTGAAGCGCGCTAGTGATGCGAGCAAGCTCGTCATACAGGTCGGAGCAGTCGATTTCTTTAAGATAGTGATAGCCGCTGAAGAGTTCGTCCGCTCCCTCTCCCGACAGCACCACCTTCACATACTCGGAGGCCAGCTTTGCGAGAAAATAATTCGGTACGGCACTTCTTACTAGGGCCACATCGTAGGACTCCAGATAATAGATTACATTCGGCAGCGCGGCAAGCATGTCATCGATGGTATAGATTCTCTCATAATGATCCGTTCCCAGAAAGTCGGAACACATCTCCGCGTAAGCTCTGTCTTCACTATCGATGGTTCCCACTGAAAAAGTTTTCAGGTCGGGAATATGCTTTGCAGCTATTGCAGCGATGATACTACTGTCGAGTCCGCCGCTTAGAAAGACACCCAGCGGCACATCCGACATCAGCCGCTTTACGACCGCTCTCTCCAGAAGACATCTTATCTGCCGAACCGCATCCTCCGCGGCTGCTGTTTCCGGTTTTTTCCATGGAAGGTCAAAGTATCTCTGCAGACCATTCTCAGTCAGGTAATAGTGGCCTGCGGGGAACTCCTCATAGTCTCTCACCACATCCTGCATTGCCTTTATCTCGGACGCAAAATATATGCAATCGTCTTGCCGACTCGTATAAAGCGGCTTTATTCCAAGGGGGTCTCTGGCAAGGAATAAGCCTCGGTTGGAATCGGTGATAGCAAACGCGAACATTCCATCCAGCAGAGCGAGGCACTTTTCGCCGAGCTCCTCATATAGATGAAGGATCACCTCCGTATCGGTTTGGGTCTTGAAATCGTGCCTCGGTTCGAGGTAGCTTCGCAGCGCCCGATGATTATAAATTTCTCCATTAAAGACAATGCAAACGGTGCCGTCTTCGTTAAACAGCGGCTGTCTCCCGCCCTCCACATCTATGATAGAGAGCCTTGCATGACCGAGTTTTGCATCGTTATGAACGCATCTTGCTCGATCATCCGGGCCTCGATGCTCCAGCTTCGCCAGCATCAGATCAAGGTCATTGCCCTTCACAGGCGTCCCCATGATTCCTGCTATTCCGCACATGTCCCACTTCCTCCCTTTTTCCACCTGAAAACGATGTGAACGGGGCCTTTGCCACGAACCACATGCCCGCCGTCGCAGTTGATTGCGCTGTTTGCCGGAAGTTTGTGCGCAATAAAGTCCGCAAGCCGCCAGATATCACTCTTGCCCTGGATGATAAAAATAAAATTCTTGTTGAGCGCGACGGCCATGCGGTCCGTCACCTCATTCATAAAAGCTCTTGAAAATCCGTCCTGCTGAAGTGGAAGCAGACGCTGACCCAATGCAAGTGCGCTGACCCCGGTTCTGCCTTTTACAGCTCCGTAGTCACCCGATATTTGCAGACTTCCATCCGCGTGAACAGCCATGTAGCAGCGTCCGGTTCGCGCGGGTGAGACTACCGCGCCGTTTCTCTGCAAAAAGTCGGCAAGCGCCATGGTCTGAGGGTTATGAAAGCTCCCCGTGCACGCGGCTATTCCGCCCGTCCGCAGCTTTGCCTGTTTCAGCGTCTCTCCCGATCCGTCATACGTAATCAGCGTTTCGATATGCTCGCAGCGTGGAAGCTGGGTTACTCTGAATGTTCGTCCCTTGTGCTTTGTCATCCATACTTTCAGGACGTGCGGAGGATGCCACTTGCTTTTCTTCACCTGCTGCACGCCGCCACCGAGAATATGTGACGAGTCGGCGGGTTTGAGCACAACTACCGCGCGTTTGATCTTCGGCGTCGTCTTTGGTTTCTCTCGATGAGAGAGAAACGGCAGTATAAGGTTTATGGCAACTACCAGAAAAACCAATATCAAGATCAAACGCGCGATATAGTATCCCCACCTGCGCGCATGCGGGGAATTTTGTTGCTTCATTACATATTCCTCTCAAACTAAACCGCCTCACGGCAGCTAAACGACGGCAGCGTCTCCAATCGTCTCTTTTCGTTTATCGGTCGACCCGTCTCCGGATCAATGCAGAAAACGGCGCCATCGATCAATCTCGTGCCCAGTCTGCCACATGCATAAGGATTGCCCCTCAAGTGCGGAGCATCCAGAATCCCTAAAGCGATTGCACGCGCTATAACCCGAGGGCTGGAATAAGGGTCCTCATCACCCTCACCTAAAGCCGATATGGCCTTGAGCAGCAGTTCGGCCTCGGAGAGCAATTTGCATTTCCGGCTCTGCACCGCAGGACTGCCGATCATACCGGACATTCCGCCATGGCAGTTTCTCAGCACTCCGTTTACTATCTCGCAGCTCTCGATCACCTCATCAGCGGTGGCGGCATGGTCTCCCTCGCAGTATCCGACCACATGTATGATATTCGGAGACACGGCCAGCGCTACGGCCGTCGATGCGGCAAGCTGTCCCTTTGCCATCGATAGACGCGGNNAGCCCGGCTCTGATCTGGCGGAACGAGAAAAACTCCGGGCCATGCAGACTCTCTACCATCTCGATCTGAGCCTGAATTTTAGCCAGGTCCATCTCCGGCGACATTCCGGGCGGCGTATTGAACATATACTGCGCCACATAATGGCTGACGCCCATCTTCTTTGCGTTATAAGCGGCAAGATAAGCCATCACGACCGAGATGACGTCATGAGACTCGCGCAGAGCCCAATGATGGGGTTCATTTACCTCAACCGGAATACCCCTCTGAGCATGCCATGCCATAGCTGCCTGATTTTCTCTAATAGTATCTTCAGGTGTACGTTTGGATCGCCCGTCCAGCGCGCTGTACCAACACAGCGGGATAGCCGCCCATGCATTTGCAATGGTGTTGGAAGCAATCTCCGCCCAATCAATCAGGTCACGTGTCCCGCTGTAAATTCTGAGCAGCGGATAGTTACCGCACTGGCTCGCATCAGCCAGCGAGACCAGATCATTCTCGCTGCGTAAAGGCACGCCGCCCGCTCCGTCCAGAGCCGGGTCCATCTCCTCCGACCTGAAAAAAGACTCCTGAGCGTTCTGGTCCGGCGCGATGGATATCACATCGAGCACGCCCGACTCGGCTATCCGCCGCACCCCTTTGATTGTGTCTTCAAGATTCGGCAGGCCGAAATGATGCCTGAGCAGCGGATATGGATGCTTTCTTGCCAATCGGCCCAACAGGTTGCGCTCGTAGCTCGCCGGATCGGGTGTTTGAGAACCTCCACGCAGGTAAGCCCATACATCTTCCGGGTTTTCAAGCCCGCTGAAGCACTTGTCGAACCAGTTCATCTCGGCCGCAACCTCGCACACCGGAGGCGTACCGCCGAAGACATAGATCGCATCCAAAAGGTCGCGCTCTTCCAGAGAGCAATACAGATCATCCAGCAGTTTTCTGCCTACTTCCGGTGTGAGACGGTAGCTGATTCCCACTATCTCGGGCCGATGCTTTGCGATTTCCTCTACAAATCTTTCGACCGGCACAGCCGCTCCAAGAAAGACCGTTTTATATCCGAGCCGTTCAGCGACATTCAAAAAACCGGCGACACCCGCAACATGTACGCAATTACCGAGCGCTCCCGCAACTATAGTCCCTGGCATGGCACATCCTCCCTCCTGGCTTCGGTCTCGCCGTCCAGTATGAAGTGCCGGATCTCCTTAAGAGACTTGCCGGTAAGTCCCAGACTTTCCGCCGTTCTGCCTTCGGCCCAAAAATCCACCTGAAGCAGCATCGAGCCCAGCAGAATGATGGAATCGATCGCCGGAGTAGGCACATTGACAAGTCTGCCCAGTGAGGCTATTGGAACCAGGCTCATCGGTATGTCTTCCTTAATATATCGGGTGAAGACGGTCTTGGGAGCTTTGATGCCGTCATAGCCTCTGTTCGCTCGCATCGCCTCGTATAAAGTGCGGCCCGCGGCGTCGTACGCTATATAAAGCCACTCTCTGGCCGACATCGCCCGGAATCCCAGAGCTTCCGCAACTTGCACACGCTCCTTATCCATCGCCTCCAATATCAGAGACACGGCAGGAGTGATACCCTCTGTGTAGTAATCGAAGTCGCCGTTGGTGCTTTCGATACGCGCGGCATTCAGCACCGTGACAGCCGGATGGAAAATAGCGCCGATATTATCGAGGCTGGTTTTCATGACATTGTCGCCCGGAACGAACTGCGGAAACGCCTTTCGCAGCTCGCTGACGACTTCAGGAGTGCTGTGTGCCGGCAGTGCGGCGACAGGGATACTGTTTTTTATTCGAAAGATTTTTGTCTGCGCTGGGTTCATCGAACGGCTGGCATACAGAAAAGTCTGTGCCTCTGCAACAACTATATCTGACTTGCAACCGCAGTCACGAATCACTTTTAACGTCTCGAGCGCGCCGCCGGTTCGGCCTGGGTTCAGCACTATGATCTGACCATCAACCAAATGCGGAGCGATCTGTTCGGCAATAAACCGATGCGCTGTGGCGGGGACTACTACCATCAGTATGTCCCTGCCCTCAATAGCCTCGTGGGTATTTATTGTGACTGTGTCCAGCCTGGCGAATCCATGAGGAAGTATATCTGTGCAGTCGGTTAAAAGTTCAAGGCCACCGGCGGATTGGATGGCTCGTAATCTTCCCTCGCTCCGATTGTAGAGCGCGACATCAAATCCCATCAGAGACAGATGACCGGCCATCGCCGTGCCGCCATGTCCGGCTCCCAAAACAGCGAACTTCGGTAAGTTCTTAGTCTCCATCGTTAAAGCTCCTTTCGCTCTATGCGCGGCATTAATCCATAATGCCGNNTGACCCCTCTCCTTATAATTTGGAGATTAGCCCCGATTAACTGGTTCCCCCGCTTCCGCACTAAGTAAATTACGCCCTTAAAGATTGCACCTCGACATATATGGGGTTCATGCCGAGAAGTGAATGGACTCTTTAGCGTAAATTGCTTAGATGCGAAATTCGGCGTCTGGTTGTCAATACGGGCAAAATCACCCGCTTATTATTAGACTCAAATCCTCCTGCCGTTGTGCCAACATTTGGCGAAGATTTTTAAGATGGACCTCATAAAACTCCTGCACGAGCTCAAGTATCCGAGCAATCCTGGGTCCCCTGAGACTGTATAAACGGGAATTGCCGCATTTTTCATATATTACCACACCGGCAGTTAAGAGAACAGATAGATGCTGGCTGGTCATCGACTGTTTTAAGCCGACTCCCCCTGCTATTTCATTGACACTAGCAGGCCCATTCGATAAATATTCGATTATATGCAGTCTGGCCGGATTAGCCAGAGCAGCAAACATTCTCGCACCGTATTCCCGTTGTTCAGGAATCATACATTACTCCTTGAGCTCATATATAACCGCATTACTACATTACCATACTCTAATATAGCTGTCAAGTCAGGTCACTAGTACGCACCTCCACCATACAGGTCTTTCTCGATTAGCTCAACCGACATAACTTCCTCTTTTCACCGCCGTTTCTTTGCCAAAAGCGGCCGTTCGGTTGGATCTATGATCCGATAACCCAATAATTTAACCCTGTCATTTATGAGGAACCATGTCAGAGCGTAGCCCCACACAAACAGCGCCCAGCCCCAACCAATTGGAGCCATAAAAAGGCCATATACCGATATCAGCGTTGCAGTAGACTGAGCTAAAGACGTAGCGGCCAAAAGGCCATTGCCGGGACGGGTCGACCAGAATGGTCCACGTGTTCGTGTCAGGAATATAGTCAACTGTCCGGCGACTGAAAGCTTGAGATAGATCAAGGTCTGGATATGGGCGCGGTCCAGTTGAAAGACCCGCTCTGCAAGATAAAAAAGCCCGAAAGAAGCTACAACCCCTATTGCGCCGAGAATAGTAGCGATCCCCAGAACCATACGCATTTTCCAAGCCTCCGGATTGCTGCCGTAGCGTACGTTGTCATAGGCTATGGACAGGATCGCACCGTCGTTGAGCAGCGCCAGCAGCACGATCATTACGGCGGTCACAGGATAGAAGTTGAACACAAGAATCGAGAGAGTCATAAATATGAGCACGCGAATGGTCTCCGCTATTCGATAGATTGCATAACTAGTCATACGCTGGAATATGCGTCTGCTCTCCTTGATCGCGTCTATAATCACCGACAGGCCGGACGTCAGCAGAACAATGTCTGCTGCGGCGCGCGCTGCATCCGTTGCATCTGAGACGGCGATACCGCAATCAGCCTTTTTCAAGGCAGGCGCATCGTTCACCCCATCGCCGGTCATGCCGACAATGTGACCATGCCGCTGCAGAACATCCACAATATGAAACTTATGCTCTGGAAACACCTGGGCGAAACCGTCCGCTTTCTCAATCGACTCCGCCAACTGCGCTGTCTCATGGTGGCGGGTGTCGCCGAAGCCCGCCGCATCGAGAATGTTCGTGCCCAATCCCAGTTGAGTTGATATTTCGCGAGCGATGGCCAGTTGATCGCCAGTAACCATCTTTACATCCACACCCATATCACGCGCGGTAGCAATCGTCTCCTTCGAGTCCTCTCTCAACGGATCATAAAGCGGCAGCACGCCGAGATACTGCCACCGGTCATTGGTGTCG
>DJHI01000118.1:0-5917 GCA_002431715.1 Armatimonadetes bacterium UBA5829 | reverse complement strand
CCCAGTGAGCGAAAACCCCGCTCGGCAAACCGATTGACAGCATCCTCGACAGCAGACCTGACCTGATCGGCATTTGCCGACAATTCCAGAATCACCTGCGGCGCGCCTTTGGTCACCTTGAATGTGGTTCCATCCGCAGCCTTGAGTACGGCTTCAGTCCTCTTGTGTACCGGATCGAACGGCTGAAAGTGCGTTACTTCATATCCAGAGAGCGCTTTATCGTCCTTCAGCCTGCCTAATACGGCCAGATCGATGGTGTCCTGATCTTCTTCCCGAGACGCAAGCGCAGCGGCAAGCACGATTTCATCCGCAGGGATGTCGTCCACGCTAAATGGATCACCCAATGTCAACCTGTTCTGAGTCAGGGTGCCGGTCTTGTCTGAGCAGAGCACATCCATACCGGCCATCTCCTCGATGGACACCAACCGGCTGACAATGGCCTCCTTTGCCGCCAGCAGCCGCGCGCCGACCGCCATGGTCACCGAGAGCACAGTTGGCATAGCAACAGGTATGGCGGCCACCGTGAGTACAAGCACGAACTGGAGAGTGGTTATCATCGGGTCGCCGCGGAACAACGCGACGATGAGAATCAACACCACGAGAACAATGGCGATGGCAATAAGATAGTCACCGATCTTGAGCACTGCGCGCTGGAAANNGGAAATGGCTGACGGTATGCGCCTCCTCCACCAACTGCGTCGTCTTGCCGAAGTAGGTGTTCAAACCCGTCGCATAGACCACAGCGTCGATCTCTCCTCGGCGTATTATCGACCCCGAAAATATAGCTTCGCCTGGGCCGCGTGTGACGGGCAGAGACTCCCCGGTGAGTGCCGACTGGTCTACCTCCACAGGATCACCTTCGAACAAGCGAGCATCCGCCGGTACTATGTCGCCGAGACGAAGACGAATAACATCACCCGGCACAAGGTCTCGCGATTCCAGTGAGGTCCACTGCCCATCGCGCCGCACACGAGCCTTGATCGCCAGTCTGGCCTTCAGCGCGGCAATGGCGTTGCCGGCCTGGTGCTCCTCCCAAAACCCGACTACCGCATTCGCCAGCAGTAGAGTGAAGATAATGATGAAATCGGGCCAGTGCCGCACTATCGCCGATAGTATCGCTGCTACCTCGATCATCCACGGAATGGGTCCCCAAAAGTAAGTGAGCAGCTTAAGTAATGGGTTTTCCTTCTCTTCAGGAATTTCGTTGAACCCATACTGCGTTAGTCGGGACTCTGCATCGCTCTGAGAAATTCCGTTGTCGGATGTATCCAGGTTTTTAAGCAGTTGGTCAAAAGGTAAATCCTTAAGTTGTTGACTTTGTTCGGTGTTTTGGTGCGGCTGCATACCTATGACTCCTGATGGCTTGTTGCTTTGTATGTAACTCGCCTTACCCACAATATCCACATAGAATAACTTAATCTAATACAGTTAAGTGGACAATAAGAGTCCAGCCGTATTATACGGAAGCGATTCTGAAGGAAAACTCACACAGGCCGGATAAACTCAACTTGATATGATTTATAAAGCCTCACATATTTTTACAATAGCTGAAGAGCCGTTTGAAGGCGGGTCAGTGCTCGTTCGGGATGACTGCATATGCGATATCGGCATCGGTCTACACGAAAAATATCCTAATGAGTCGGTTGTAGACCTCGGCAACTGCGTGCTGATGCCCGGGTTTGTGAATGCGCATTCGCATATAGATTACACTTGGAGCCGCAATCAATATGACGCTCTCAATCTGTGGGACTGGATCAGTCAAGTCGGTTATCGCTCGGGTAGAGAGCCAGATTATGATACGGCGTTGAATTCGGCTGCACTGGGCGCGGCTGAATGTGTGCGTTCAGGCATTACATGCCTTGGAGATTCGACCCCCACAGGAGCGGCAGCAGAGGCCATAAGTAAGATCGGGCTCAGAGGAATCGCCTACTATGAACTGTTCGGTCAGAGCATGGGCAGCGATTATCCGACACGATTTCAACAAAAGTTGAATGAAGTCTGCAAGCTGCATGAGCGATCATCCAAGCTTGTAAGGATAGGTATTTCTCCGCATACGGTGTATACCACCAATATAGAGGTAATGGAGCTTTGCGCGGGTTCAGGTCTGCCGGTATCCATTCATTTAGCGGAGACCTGGGCTGAAGCTGAATATACTCAATACGGCACTGGCCCGATAGCCGATTGGCGAAACCGGATGGACAGACCGCCTATGATTACGGGCCTTACACCTGCTCGCACACTTGAAAAAGCGGGTCTGCTCAAAAATGGCACGTCTCTTGCTCACTGTGTTCATTTATCGGACGATGAAATTGGATTGATAGCAAAATCCGGGGCAAGCGTGGCACACTGCCCGCGCTCGAATGCTTATCTGGGCTGCGGGATCGCTCCTGTTACTCAGCTTAAGGCTGCGGGTGCAACCCTCGGCCTTGGAACCGACAGCGAAGGCAGTTGCATGAGGTTCGATTTCTTCGAAGAGATGCGTTTTGCTCTGGGTATGGCCAGAGCAAGCAGGCAGGATGCGGGTGTGATTACGGCGAAAGATATTCTCAGGATGGCTACACTCGGCGGCGCGGAAACACTTGGGCTCGAAAAAGACGTAGGAACACTTGAGATAGGTAAGCGCGCGGATATGATCGCCATCGATATGGGCGATGTGCTCGCCGGTGAAGACTTGTCTCTGGCTGTGCTTTCGAGAAGCCCGGCTGATGTGGTTATGGTGACGGTAGACGGCGTTGAGATCGTAAAAGATCGAAAGCTTGCGGCTCAACCCTCCAGGTAAGATACCTGNNTAAAGGATATTGGGCAACTTGCACATTTGGTGGAGTTTATTTTGGGTAAAGGCAAGAGCAAATTTGTTTCGATAGTTGTAGCGATAGTGGGACTGGTCGTGGTCGTATCGCTGCTGCGCTTCAACCCCAGCGCGCAAAGCTATCACGAATACCTCGTCGGTAACCTGATAGGAATATTCTGGATTCCTATGCTAAGTATCCTGTTCCTCTTTGGCGAGGAGCCGGATAAGTTCGGTTTTTCGCTGGGCTCGTGGAGGCGTATATGGATTGTGCTCGTAATCGCCTTCGCCGCTCTATTTTTCGCGATGCTGTATGCAAGCCGGATGCAGGGTTTTCAGAGCTACTATCCACTCTTCAGATGGTATCCTGAGTTTAAATGGTCCGTCTTTGCCAACTATCCGCAGGATAACCCCTTTGTAGTCGCGCCGATGCAGATGCTCTTTGCGGAGGCGAGCTACGGTATGTATCTATTCTGCTGGGAATTTTTCTTCAGAGGATATTTGCTATTCGGTCTGCAGCGATCTATCGGCTGGTGGGCTATACTTGTCCAGGCCGTAGCTTTTGGAGTCTTACATATCGGCAAACCCGGCATTGAAGTCGCCGCCTCGTTTGGAGCCGGTCTGATTCTAGGTATTATAGCGTTGAATGCAAAATCTTTCGTGCCCGGATTCGTTTTGCACTGGNNGGCTTCGATCACCTTCGATGTGCTCGTAGTTGCCGGGCGGCCACACAGTGGTTGACACAGCGATGTAGGGGGTGTATAATTTGGAACCTAAAACAGGAGGAGTTACATTGGAGGGTATCCGTCTAGAGACAAAGCTTAATAATATTGACGGAATTAATGTGCTGGATGTAACCGGAGAAATAGACGTCTATACGGCTCCTCAGTTCAAGGAAGCCATAAACTCTGTCCTTGATACCGGCCAAAAACATCTGATTATCAACTTGGCCGAGGTGACATATATGGACAGCAGCGGGTTCGGTGCGCTGCTTTCGGCTACCAAGCGACTCAGACCCATAGGCGGAACCGTCAACCTTGTAAAATGCAGTGGTTCCATCGATCGAATCCTGCAGATCACCAGGCTCAACACAGTCTTCGGCACCTATGACAGCATAGACGAAGCTATGGAAGCCGTAAAGAAAGCTTAAATGGTTGTGCGGGCCTAGTCTGTTGGCCCGTACGACCTTATTATTGCCACAACCGTCCCCAATATCTTCGTTTCAGAATCGATTCTTCTCTCATGTCCCACACTGGATGCAATCAGTTTACCCGACGCTCTATCGAGCCTTCTTACTATTATGTCTGTACCCGACTGACAAGCTACAATCGATCCATCAGCAGGATCGGGATTCACTCGTGTAAAAACGATATCGTCTTTGACGATATGATCTGACAGCATTGCATCGTCATTAACACGAACAGCAATAATCTCATTTGCCTCGTTTTTCAACTGTGGTAAAAGCGAGACCGTTTCACTACCCGCACCTCCAAGCAGCGGAACGGATCCATTTTCTTGACCAGGCTGTTTGAGTATCTGGATACTGCGTGATGTGCTTTCGCGTCTGATCCAACCTTTGCGTTCGAGCGCATCGAGGTGGATAGTGACTCCCCTGAGGCTGGATACACCCAGCATAGGCATAAGCTCTCTTATCGAGGGTGGATACCCATTTTCAGCGCAATAATTGCGGATCGCATCGAACACTTCGCACTGCCTATCGGTCAGCGGTTGCATATTACTCATGCATTTAGGATATGGCTTGAATGGGTGCGGCGTCAAGCAATTAGTTATAGCTTACAAATAATGATTGCAGACTGAGAATGCCAAATACCGTCGAAGAAGCGGTAATTTGCGGCCATCGATGGAGTTTGATGAATGACTGAACATACTCAATGTCTTAAGCGTCCACTTGATGGAATTAAGAAATGCAAGTAAAATAAAAATATGGCAACAAAGAGCGGATTTGATGAGCAAGTTGATGAGGAATTACTGGATCTTAGAATAAAACGCTCTACAATGCTCCGTGAACACCGACATTATCATTTCCTTAGAGCTGCTTTGGTAGGACTTCTCGCCGGTGCCGCTGCAGTTCTCTTTCAGACCGCACTATTCTACTCCGAAGATCTTCGCAGCAGTTTTCTCGTCTGGCTGAAAAATTATCCCGCTTGGGGATGGGCCGTGCTGCCAATAGTCGGCGCGGCTGCCGGAGGTCTGGCCGGATTCATAACCTCGAAAAATGCTCCAGAGGCATCCGGCAGCGGAATTCCGCATGTAAAAGCGGTTTTGCTTGGACTTAGACCACTGCGCTGGGCGCGCATACTGCCTGTAAAGTTCATAGGCGGTATATTGGCGATTGGATCCGGCTTTTCACTAGGACGCGAAGGACCTACCGTCCAGATGGGCGCTGCGATGGGAAAAATGGTTTCCGAACTGCTGCATATTCCCAAAAGGTCACGAGCGCAACTGGTAGCTGCTGGAGCCGGAGCAGGCCTTGCGGCAGCTTTTAATGCTCCACTTGCAGGCTTTATATTTACAATGGAAGAGCTGCAGAGAGAAATGTCGCCGCTCACATATGGCACGGCCTTGATTGCAGCCGTGGTCGCAGATGTCGTCACCCGCACCTTGACAGGTCAGATGCCGTCGTTCCATATATCAGGATACCCGACCCCTCCGCTGGCAGCACTTCCTTTCTTTGTCGTGCTTGGCCTCCTGTGCGGACTTGTGGGAGTCTTGTTTAACCGTGCAATGCTGCGGACGCTGCGGTTTTCTCACAGCTTGAAGCAACTGCCTGCATGGACTAAACCCGCACTGGTGGGAGTAATAGTCGGACTTCTTGCCTGGTGGATGCCGTCCGTTATCGGTGGTGGGCATTCAACCGCTGAACTTGTACTACGCGGAAAGGCATACACTCTGCTTTCCGGCCATATAACTATGCTGAAGCTGATAGGTTTTCTCTCCCTGCTGCTGGCTGCAAAGCTCATTCTGACGGTCATCTGTTACTGCTCCGGTGTGCCGGGAGGAATCTTTGCTCCACTGCTTGTGCTCGGTGCGCTTCTTGGAGCAATAGTCGGAAGAATAAGCGGGATATGGTGGCCGTCGATGGTCTGTGCTCCTGCAGCGTTTGCCGTA
>DJHI01000324.1:21621-26986 GCA_002431715.1 Armatimonadetes bacterium UBA5829 | reverse complement strand
ATGCCTTCAACCAGTCATCAGAACCGGTAGGCATTGTCAAGGTCGATGTTGCAGACGGTGACCATACATACAGGAATACATAGAACACTGCATGATTAGCAGCACTTCCATACAGCGCGTTCAGGTCGAGAATTCCGTCAACGCTCGTTCCAACTGTCCAGGTATTGCCCGCAAGGGTGTCACCGGCCTTAGGTGAAAGCGAGGATGCGTCTTCGGTTATGAACGGTACGTCTACCAGCTCATAATCTGCATAACCGGAATCAGTGAACGGACCAAGAACCAGATACTGCAGCGGGTACTTGTAAGCACCAGTAAACGGAAGAGCCATGAAATCATTGCCTGCCACACAGTCAGCCTGCTCATCTCTCATATAGAGAACAGGGCCATCGGCATCCTTGCCCATAACACCACGAACAGTGATGAATGTGCCAGCAGTCGGCTGAGTGAGTGTGCCACACTTCACCTTGATAGGATCGATTGAACCATCGGTGAGCATGAAGTAGTCGGTTCCGCCAGCAGATGCGGTTCCCCAAGTCTTCACGAACATTCCCTGAGAAACATCATCACAAGCAGCCTTGTTGCTCATAGATACTTCGGCCAGAGCCGGAGTCGCAGGAGAAGAAGTGGTGCCCAAGCGAGATACGCTTGTTGCAGCAAGATACTTCTCGCCGTTAGCATCGGTGATAACTTTTCCAGTAACAGACACCTTATCGGCGAACTTAATCGATGAAGAGATACCGCTCATATTCACGCGGATACCTGCTGTATGATTGTCGTCTTCGATAAAGATGTTGCTTGAAGAAACGCCACCGCCATCAGCGGTTGCGGTAACTGTAGCGCTGGCAATCGAGACTGCCATACCGGCTTCGCCGTTCTTTGCTTCGCCGATGGTACCATAAGGAGTCTGCTGAGCAAGACTCGAGTCATGAAGCTCTACCTGCCAGATTGAAGCAGATGAAACTGTGCCCGTGCGGGTTGTGTATGTTCCAACTTCGGTGAATGCACAAGCAGTAGTATTTACTCTCCAGTAGCGAGCTGTAACAGCCGGGAACTTGATTACATCAGCGCACACCTTTGGCGCGCCAGGTCCAACGCTCACGCCGTCAGTATAAGGAGGACCCGCGATAGCACCGTCACCAGTATACCAATCGATCGGGAATCCGCCATTACCAACTGTCGTTGTGTAAGCGGTGCTCCAGGTTGAATTATCCGTGCTGTACTGAACCGAATAGCTCTTTCCAGCTCTCCATTCCCAATAAATATCGGCTTCGCTGATACTCTTTGCAGCGCCGAGATCTATGGTAAGGACTGTAGGTGTAGAGCCATGGAATCTGGTGGCAATATTTCCATCGACAACATTGCTTGCCGGATATCCGGAAGTAACAACTGTTGCGGATGTAGGAGAACCAAATGCCCAATCCTGCTTTGCTGCACCAAGGGTAAAGTTTACAGTAGCCTTATTTGTCAGTGAAGTAAGGTCAGCAGTCTGATCGGCACTTCCTTCATATCCCATAGCGGCTGCTGCAACATAATATGTGCCTGCATCCTTCGGAGATATCTGATAGGTTCCGTCGTAGTTAGTCTTTGTCCACAGTCTCTTAGGTGTATCAGCCAGCGGGCTGGCGGATGTAGAGGCGCATACCCATGCGTCTGCAATCGGGTTGTTGCTCGAATCCTTCACTACACCACTGATTCCCTCAGGGCTGCTGGTATCGAAACCGGTATCAAAAGCGTAAACATAGTTTCTCAAGCTTACACAAACAGTTCCGTCATCAGCAATAGCGATATTGGAAGGAGCATAACCACGGCTTGTGGAATCGGAATATTTCAGGTCATATGCCTGCCAAGTCCACAGAATCTTGCCCTGGCTGTGATCGGCTGAATCCTGAATGCAGTATACTCTTCCTGTTCCAGAAGCTACATACATGGTAGTCGGATTGGTGCTGACTGTTGCAATCGGTGTGGTATCAGACTCAGCATCATCAGGAAGATCAATAGCCCACTTGACTGTAGCAGATGTGCCATTGTCCTGAACCGCAATAACCTGTCCAGGCTTCACAAGCGGAGGAACGTCCGTCTTCGCGCCATTTCGGAAATGACCACCGGAGAGATAGATCATACCGTCGGGGCCTGTCGCCGGTGTGCAAGAATGTGTTCCACCGGTCATTACCTTCCACTTAACTGCGCCTGTGTCGGCATCATAAGCAAAGAGAGTGCCGGTAATCTGCGCCGGTCTACCAGTGTTGGTATTCTGTCTGCGAAGAGGCCAGTTCTCTTTGCCGGCAACATAAAGTGTGCTGCCATCAGATGAAAGGACAGGACCTGAGACGAAGAATCCGCAGGACGGTCCCCATGTAGCATCATTACCACCAGCATTGGCGGCTTGTATGGTTCTATACCACAGTAATGTTGCTGATGTACCATCATCGCGCACAGCATAAACACTCGGATAGCCATAAGTTGCAGCCGGTTCCCAGTGAGTTCCACCAGCAACGTATATGACGTTCTTGGTTACTCCGCCATCGTCAACTGTCTTGATGGCAGGTGTTCCAAGGAGTCGACCAACAGCCGTATCAGTGAAGCTCCACTTGATAGAACCATCAAGCGGATTGTAAGCAACTAACGGACCGGTATTGTCGTAGTAGCTGATGATCCAGTCACATGCGTAGACTGTGCCGTCAGGGCCAATGGCAGGAGAAGTATGGGTGGTCCAGCCAGGAAGCGCTGAATGCGAAATAGCAGCACTACAAGCCGGCAGGAATGATCCGACATTAGCCATATTCGCGACCGGTGAACTGTACTGGTAGACAAGACTCCTGTCAAGGAACTCTACTCTCCTCTTGTCACCGGTGCCATTGTAGACATAGCCCGTGAGAGCAGAACAATCAGGGTCTGTTCCACTCGTGGTATATATGGTAGATGTATACTGCTGCGGGCCAGCAACTACAAGCTTGTTAGTCCCATCATTATAAAGTGTGGGGCCATTGTAGTAGAGCAGCATGTTTGCATCGGTACAACCCGAGTCATTGGCAAGCAGTGTTCCTGAGGAGTTGAACTTAGCCATACCGAAGCAGTAGTCGGCATAGGCATACACATTTCCTTCAGCATCTATCTTCAATCCATCGATGCTGGTTAAATACCACTGCGAGGAACTACTCCCCCAGGGCTTACATGCTGAAGCCCATTTTACAACCGGCTTGGCGATTACGGTAGCAGGGCTGAGGCCGCTGTTATAGTAATCACGTCCGGCTTTCGGCCATCCACCCTGTTCGAGCTGCGCCATCGCCGGAAGCGATATCGCCAGGATGCAAATGATGGCCATTAACACGATCCATTTTGCATTACGCATTTACTTGCTCTCTCCTTTCTAAAATCCATCTGTGATTTTGATGGCAACAATCGAGATCTCTGCTCGACTGTCGATTGTGAGTGGTGTAAATGAAATAACTACCAAAACTAATCTCACGCATCGGGATACCTGTTTCTTCATAGGCTTGATGCGTGTTATCCAGCATTGATTCACCCCCTAATAGTATTGCACAGGAACAATCTATGCCGTTCTCCATGCTGTTGAGGTCACCACCTCGCAATGCGAGGTGGTACCCCGCACTGTCTACCGGCCACTATCTGAGTCCGTACATTCAGTGCCACATACGAACTCAACCACTACATTGAAACATACCATGCAATTCAAGTTACGTCAACCCGAAAATGCAAATAATTTTAACAACATAAGTTTTTCGCACTTTCGAGCAGTATACCGTGCAGGCAGTATCAATGGACGCAGCCACAAAGGCAGCTTCCCTACAATTCTCGGCAGATTCAATATAGCTCATTAGATCTGGACAAAAAAATAATCCGGGCCGGCATAATCTTCGGCCCGAACTATCTACATTATTACTATTTAGTGCGTTTGTTTACCATTTTTGACAATTTGCTCTATTGTATCAATCGATTATTTTTATTAACTTTATTTCAAGAGGCTTAAGGGACAACGATCCTGACACCATTTCGCCTGTTAGCACATCTTTAGCAGATACTTTTTTGCCATTTAGAACACATTTGAGTGTAACCGGCCTATTTAGATAGTTGCACGCGTTGACCAAGATTCCGCCGCCAACCTGTACTTCCTTGGTCTCTATGCCCCAAACGGGCTTGTTTTCAGCATCCAGCAGCTTTACTTGAGGCGCTATCTGCCACTCAGGCAATTTCTCCAGGAATACTTGCCATAGGTCTTTTTCCGTGATTGATCGATTATAAGCAATAGTTTTTGCATTTAAATGCTGAGATCGCGGCTTGTCATATTCATTATTGGCAAGTAAGTCGTTTCCCACCATAATTAATTGGCCCTGATATTTCTGCAACGTTGTAAAAGCCGCATCAGAGATATGAATAGCATTTGGAACGATCAATACAGGCACAGTAGGCACAATTCCAGCTTCCAGTTGCCGCTCAGTCACGTAACCTATCTTGACCCCACAAAAACCTAGAGCCATATAGGCTTTCTTTGAGCAATCGTCATATGCCAGGCCTTCATAGATCATTGCGGAGGAATCGTGCAGAATGGCCACCTGCACAGGCGCCTGTTGGAGAGCTGTGACCTCTTTTGCCGCTCTGTTAAGATCGTAATTAACCAATCCCACTTCTTCAGCACACGCTGGACGATGCATGATGTTTCCANNTTCTGTCGTATGTTCGCTCCCACACCCAATGGGTCGTCGCGCTCTGGCCGTGTATCGCCTGCTGCCATGTATCGCAGTATATAGGCTCAGGTGGAAAATACCGGCATTCTCTATCACCAATAATGTGATTCTCGGAATCAAAAACAGGAGCGTCTTTTACGGAACGCTGAAGATCCTCACCCCGGGAATTAGTCATCCAGCCGGTTGCAAATTCACCAAGGCCGAAGCTGTACCAATTTATGCTGTCGTTGCCGTTGATATCGTTCACGCAGCCCACCAGATACGGATCGTTTCCCGAATGAATATCCCCGCTGCAAAGCAGAGTAGGCGTTTGAATTTTCATATGTATGGGCAGATTCGGAGCTACTTCATGAACTGCATCCGCCAACATCTGATACCAGCCGGCGACAAATTCCTGGTTCCATCGAATGCAATCCAACCAGCGTCCCATAGGCTCCTTGAATCTTTCAGTCTTGGTATATGGCAGTGTAATCTCATCAAAACCGGCGTAATCTGTGCCCCATCGAGAATTGAGGGTAGCGATATCACCGTGCCGTTTTTGCAGCCAGGAATGCCAATCCTTAACCGCAAGATTCGAAGTATCGCCAAACTCAGTAGGCTCGTTTGCAATACAAATACTCTGAAGAGCGGGATGGTCCTTGATCGGAGCTAACAGAGTGGCA
>DJHI01000324.1:20657-21613 GCA_002431715.1 Armatimonadetes bacterium UBA5829 | reverse complement strand
GCAATATGACACTTAATGACCTCATGAGTCAGAGGATCTCGTTGAATATAATGACTGCTGGATGTAGCGTCTTTCGACTTTATTTTCTCGTATACCCATCCAGGCATGTAATGCGGGCTCAGAAGAAGACACATAGCCACTCCGGCCTTCTGCGCCCTGTTCAATGTCGGAATCAAATTCTTGCCGGGTGTGTCTACAATCTTGCCCTCCGCAGGCATAGTGCTATTTGGACCTGCTTCAATCTGAAATATATTCACACCATAGTTTGGAAACTTCTCGATATCTGCGACAACCTGACCGAAGTGGCCGTAACCCGTAAAGAAAATCGGCCTGGTCTCAGGAGCAACCTGGCCCGGAGTGACAGCCTGGGCCATAAAAGAACTGCTCTTTATGATGGGACGTGATTCGCCGTTCCACCTGGGAACAACGGGAAACGTTCTCCTGCCGGCGAGGGCTTGAGCGACCTCATTATCGAGCCTACTCTTTATATTCTCCATATCCGAAAGCGCCATCGAAGCGCGCTTCACTTCATTTTTGTCGACATCTTCCAGACCATAGCCGATGAAGTTTTCCAGGATGGTATAGCTCACCATAGGATAGGAGATGTCCTGTCCGCGAGCTTTCAATTGTTCAAGTTTTGCCTTAATACCTGGTAATTGTTGACCAAGCAATTGAAGGTGCTTTTTTGTATAAGGCTGCGAGAAGAATTTAATGCCGGTCTGCGCAGAAGCAATCTCTTTGCATCCACTCACCATAGTCAGTGATATGCTGCGTGGATTATATCCGGCTTCATGAGAAAAACCGTTTACGACTATTCTGCTCAAACCGGGTTTGAGGTTGATCCGGCGAGCGATCTGTCTGTTTGAAGTCGAGATACAAGCCTCGATGTTCGCAGCCAAATAATCGGGCACGTATGCAAGATACGAGACTTTGAAACCGCCCTCCGTCAACAGTTC
>DJHI01000324.1:20182-20589 GCA_002431715.1 Armatimonadetes bacterium UBA5829 | reverse complement strand
CGTTCCGTTTGGAATCTGATCAAAAGTTGCGCTCTCACCGGCTTCCAGTTTGATATCGTCTATCCAAACACCATTCGTGCGCGACTCCGTTTGAACGTAAAGACCAAGATTTTTGTCAGCATCGTCGGGGATGAATGTTATTGATACGGGAACCCATTTGCCTCCGGTCGGAGATATTCCGATTCGATATCGCCAACCGGCGCCGCTGTCTAGAGTGGTAAGCCCAGGATCATCGGACTTCACCCACGCGCTGATCGTATATGGCTTACCCGGCTCAATAACAACGGGCTTGGCAAGGGACAGAAGACCCGTATAAGGTGATTCCAAAGGCGAGTTATTGACAATCTTAAGTGATCGCCATCCGCTCACGGCTGTGTCTTCATCGAATACACATGCGGCATCGGCGG
>DJHI01000324.1:16110-20115 GCA_002431715.1 Armatimonadetes bacterium UBA5829 | reverse complement strand
CCGGCTGCATTAGAAATCTCAAAGCTGCCGTTTGTCAAGAGATTGGGATTTGGCTTAGCAGGTTGCACACTGATCGAGGTCAGTTCAACATCCGCGCAATATGCACAAGAACATATGGTGCATAAGGCCAGTGTGGCAGATAAAAATCGAAACATCCATTACCTCCCTGTGAGAGTGTTCAGTTCTGCAGGNNNNCAGGAAACCCGGTTTCCTGGACCTTCTGACATAGATTTCATAAATCCCCATAGATGGGGTTTATGAAATCTGCTATAGTGGTCTGGGACCCGCGGCCCCAGCGGGTTTCAAGGACGGAGGCCCTTGATGGGAGTCTGAGGGTGAAACCCTCAGAATATTCCCGTAAACAGAACTCTTTCCTCCCTGTAATCTATGTTGACTTCTCAACATGGCCGCCGGTTCTACATTGGTTTTACCAGCAAACTCATATGTATTATGGCCGAGATCAAAGTGCCTTGTCAACGCAGCATAATGCTTCTTTGTTCCGCACGGATGTTGAAGTTATCTGAACACGTATCAAGATTACCGATACAGGATTGGTGAAGTTTATACCTGTAACTTATACAGATATCACGCAGGTTAAGACTATCAATATATACTTGATAAAGTTTACGTGTTCAACTTACACAGACATAAGTTGAGTCGTTAGGGGTTGAATGAGGGAGTGAAGAATGTGCGGCAGATGAATCCACCGCACATTCGATCATTTCATTAGTCAATTACTTTGAGCAGGCGAACCTGAAGTGAGTCGAGCTTTATAGGCCATTTGATCAATTCACCTGTAAGAACATCTTTTGCTTGCCCCTTGCCTGATAACTTAACCTCGACAGGGGTATTGAGATAGTTGCATATGTTGACGACAGTTCCATCACCAATAATCGCCTCTTTGTATTCGACTCCCCAGACAGGCTTGCCGTTAGCATCCGCAAGGGTATAACGCGGGCTCACCTTCCAGCCCGGTAGTTTGGAAAGGAGAATTTTCCAAAGGTCGGCCGCATACGTCTTGCCGGGTGTGTAATTGATGGAGTCGGCGGCGAGTTTTGTCTGCCTCGGTTCGCCGTATTCATTATAAAACAGCGGATCGGCTCCGAGTGTTATCAACCGGCCTTTATAATCTCTCAGAGTCTGAAATGCCGAGTCCGATAAGTATTTCGCGTTAGGTACGAATAGAACCGGCGCAGACGGAGCAATACCGGCCTCTAGTTGGCGTTCTGTAATAAAACCGATCTTCACCCAGGTAAAGCTCAGTGCCATATAAAGCTGCGTAGCACAGGTGCTGTAATCGACGCCGTCTATGGTGAGTGCGCTAGTGTCGTGAAGAATCTGCACCTGAACAGGAGCCTGCTGGAGCGCCGTAACCTCATATGCGGCTCTGTTCAGATCGCAGTTGACTATCCCCACCACTTGCGCACAGGCGGGCCTGTCCTTTATGTTTCCATAAAATACGCTGTCAGGATCGAGCGTGCGCTCCCAAATCCATATGGTGGTGGCACCTTGACCATGAACCGCTCCCTGCCACAGCGCCGAATGGACCTGTGACGCGGGGACATATCTGGTGTCCCTGTCACCCATGATGTGATTTTCAGAGTTGAAGACTGGAGCATCCTTGACCGACCGCTGCAGGTCATATCCCCTGGCCTGAGTCATCCAGCCCTGCGCAAAATCGCCAAGGCCGAAATTGCACCAGTCCATAGTGTCATTGCCGTTGATATCGCTTATGGAACTCATGAGATATGCGTCGATTCCATACTTGACGCTGTTGGGATCTGAGAATGTGTAGGTCATGGCTTTGGCATGAACTGGAATATCAGGCGCGACGGCATGAACCGCATCGGCCAGCATCTTGTGCCAGTCCGTAAAGAACTCCTGGTTCCAGCGGACGAAGTCCACCCATCTGCCGATTGGACTCTTGCAATCCGCGTCGAACGGATTCGGAAGCTTCACATCATCAAAGCCCGCATAGTCTGTCTTCCACCTCGCGTTTAGAGCGGCAATATTGCCATGTCGATTTGCAAGCCATGCATGCCATTCTTTTACGGCATATTCGCATGGTTCTTCGACGTTGATCGGCTCATTCGACAAACATATGCTGTGCAGGGCCGGGTGATCCTTGAGAGGCGTAACGACAATCGAGATATACTTCTTGAGCAGTTCCCGGCCATCCGGGTCGTGCGTGCAATATTGTATAAAGCTCTCGCGCTGTTTCTTCAGATCTGGATATTTTTCATACGCCCACTGCGGCATATAGTGTGGGCTTAGCAAAAGATTGACCGCCACGCCGGCTTTCTGCCCGCGATCAAGCAGATTCAACATCGACTGAACAGGGTCGTCATTGATTACCCCGTCGGATGGAAAAATATCACTGGGGGCAGTCTCAGCCTGTATGATATTCGTGCCGTAGCTGGGAAACTTCTCCACCTCACTCTGCACCTGGCCGAAGTGACCGTAGCCGGTAAAAAATACCGGACGTATCTCGCGGCCGGGTTTGCCGGGAGTTGTCGTCGGCGCCATGAACGAACAGCCTTTCACAACCGNNGCGTGTCACCCGTCCACCTCGGGACGGCGGGAAATGTCCGTTTACCCGCAAGAGCCTGAGAGATATCCGACTCAAGCCCTGTCAGCATGGTCTTCATCTCGTTTGCCTGCTCGATCATGCGCCTGGTATCGCCCTTTTCGCCGTCCTCACGGGCATAACCGACGAAGTTTTCCAGAACAGTATATGCAACCTGGGAATAAGATATGTCCTGACCACGCGACTTGAGCAGTTCCAGCTTGGCCTTAAGGTCGGGCAGCTTCTGATCGATCTCATCGAGACATACCTTTGCATAATCCGTTGAATAGAACCGGACATTTGCGCTTGCGGAGGCTGTGTGCGTATTTCCGTCGACCAGGCGAAGCTTGACCTGCCTCAGCTCCATATTAGCGTCAGACGCCAGGCCGCCCACATCTATCTGATATATCCCCCTCGCCAGGCTGACCGGACGGCTGATGCGTGATTTGGACGTTGAAATACTCGCTTCGAGCATGCCGGAAATGTCTTTGGGCACATAAAGTACAAATGGCACAGTGAACTTGCCTTCACCTGTCACCTGCATATGGCGGCTCGCCGACCACAGCCCGATGCTGCCGCGCAGTTCATCCGGTACGGCGGGAAATGTGCCGCGCGGACCGGCTTCGAGCTTCACATCATCGAGCAGTATGCCTTTGGTCGCACTCTCGACTTGGAAAAACATGCGAATTTCTTTACTCAGATCGCTCGGGACGAAAGTCAATGAGAAAGGCTCCCAAGCGCCGCCTGTCGACTCAAGACTCAGTCTGTATTGCCAGGCGTTGCCCGTGATTATCGAGGCAAGACCGGGGTCGGTCGTCTTTGCCCACGCGCTGATGGTGTAGGATCTGCCGGGTTCGATTTTAATTACTTCGGAACCGGTAAGCAGCGCTGTGTACGTCGCTTCCATCGGCGTAGTGTTCACGAATTTAAGTGACTTCCGGCCTCCGGCAGCCGACTTGGTGTCCACAACACAAATAGCATCCGTATTATTTGCGCTCCAGCCCCAACCGGCGGGAATAGAATTGTCACCTGTCTGCTCGAAGCCGCCATTTGTAATGAGATTAGCGTTGACCTTATTGGGTTGGATATCGATAGCCTTTAGCTCGACATCGCTCCCATAAGCAGCACAAAAGGACATACAAACCATCATTGCAGCAATAAAAATTTTAAGCACGTATTCACCTCGCAGCCCGCAGGCTTATTCAATAATAGAGACTTTCGGTAAAGTTCAGTCACTTACTTTCAGCAGCTTATATTCGAGCGGCTCCAGCCGGATGGTTGATACATTTTTGCCAGTGAGCACATCTACGGATCGTATATCCGCGCCGTTCGACCTAAGTTTAAGACTTATGGGTTTGTTCAGGTAGTTGCAAAGGTTGATCACTGTCCCATCAGACATATCGGCCTCTTTGCATTCCACTCCCCAAACCGGACTGCCG
>DJHI01000324.1:14195-16051 GCA_002431715.1 Armatimonadetes bacterium UBA5829 | reverse complement strand
CCCACCCCGGAAGCTTTGCACGGAGCAGTCTCCAGAGGTCTTGAGTGGTAGTCCCTGCCGGAGTATATGGCATTGTATCAGCCAAAATAACTGCATCTCGATACTGACCGTATTCGTTACTGGAAAGCAAGCCCTCACCTACCATAACGATTCGACCATTATACTTTTGCAGCGTGTTGAAAGCCGCATCCGATAAATGCCCAGCATTAGGAATAAAGACAACCGGCGCAACAGGCAGAATGCCATCTTCGAGCTGCCGCTCGGTGATAAAGCCTATCTTGACGCCGCAGAACCCCAGAGCCATATACGTTTTAATCGAGCAGGTGTCATAAGGCTCGCCTTCATAGACCGATGCGCTTGTATCATGCAGAATTTGAACCTGCACCGGAGCCTGCTGGAGGGCTGTTACCTCATATGCAGCTCGGTTAAGGTCGAGATTCACCAAACCAGCAGCAGCCGCGCAGGCGGGACGGTGCATGATGCTTCCGGCGAAGTCATACAGTCTGTCGAATGTACGCTCCCAGACCCAGATTGTGGTCGCGCTCTGGCCATGGATCGCTTCCTGCCAGAGAGTCGTTCGCACCTGCGAACCAGGAATATATCTGATCTCTTTGTCGCCTATAGGATGGTTCTCTGAGTTGAACACGGGAGAATCTTTGATAGACCTCTGCAAATCGTGACCCCTGGTATGTTGCATCCAGCCCTGCGCAAACTCTCCGCCGCCGAAGCTGTACCAGTTCATACTATCGTTACCGTTGATATCTGTCGCCTGGCCGTATAGATAGGCGTCATTGCCGAAGCCTACATAAGAATAATCCAGCGTTGTAAAGGTCTGCACTTTAGCGTGCACAGGCAGGTCGGGCACGATCTTGTGAATGGCATCGGCGACCCATTTATGCCAGCCTGCCAGAAACTCATTGTTCCATCGCACGCAGTCCAGGCGTCTGGCCGCGGGATAATCGGCGTCTTTGTCGTTATACGGCAGTTTGATCTCGTCAAAGCTTGCGTAGTTCGTCCCCCACCGGCTGTTGAGCGTCTCGATATCGCCGTGGCGCTTGGCAAGATACGCATGCCAGTCACGAACTGCATACTCGCCTGCATCGCCGATATAGCTGGGCTCGTTTGACAGGCATATGCTGTGAAGAGCCGGATGATCCTTTATAAGCGGGATCAGAACCTGCAGGTAACGCTCAGTTATTTCTCGGCACTCAGGCGAACGCAGATAGTGATCGGGATCGCCGCCGCGCGCGCGTATCTTGTCGGCATCCCATGATGGAATCCAGGGAAGGCTTATCAGCAGATTAGCCGCAACTCCGGCCTTTTGGGCTCGATTAAGCAAATCTACAATAGACCTTGCGTGGCTGTCATCAACTTTCCCTTCCTCTGGAAATATCAGCCAGGGACCTGCTATGACCTGAACGATGTTGATCCCGTAATTAGGAAATTTGTCTATGTCGGCGTGAACCTGTCCGAAGTGACCGTAGCCCGTAAAGAACACCGGACGCATCTCCCGGCCAGGCTTGCCGGGCGTCGTTGTCGGGGCGATAAACGAACTGCTCTTTATTACCGGTCGCGTATCACCGGTCCATCGAGGGACCGCTGCGAAAGTAAGCTTTCCCGCAAGCGCCTTAGCCAGATCCTTTTCGATCTGCGCTTCCATGTTCTCCATATCGTATAGCTGCAGCACAGCGCGCCTGAGTTCATCTTTATCCGCATCCAGACCGGCATAACCGATGAAGTTTTCCAGCACCGTATAGCTCACCATCGGATAGGAAACATCCTGACCGCGCTTTTTAAGTTCGTCGAGCTTTTCCTTCAAGCGAGGCAGCTTCTGCTGCAAATTCCGCAGATGAGAC
>DJHI01000324.1:11683-14181 GCA_002431715.1 Armatimonadetes bacterium UBA5829 | reverse complement strand
AAACTGAACGCCAGTTGTAGCCACGGCGAGTTCACGCTTGCCCTCGAGCAGGCGAACCTTAAAAATCCTTGGCTGATACCCGGCATTTTTCGACTCGCCGTTTACCACAACCTGATAAACTCCCGGTTTTAAGTCCACTTGCTTGAGAATGTGTTTTGTAGAGGTGGAAAAGCTTACATCCAGCTTGCCTGAGAATGCTTTGGACACTCTCATAGCAAACGGCACGCTGAAAGCCCCGTCGGTCATTATCTCAACATTCTTGTTCGCAGGCCAAACCCGAACCGCTTTGCCGGTATCTTCGGGCAGCGAATCAAATGTTGCACAGGAGCCTTCTTCGAACTTGACATCATCGATCCAAAGGCCCGTGGTCGGGCTTTCGACCTGCATGAACGGGCTGAAAAATTTGTCGGCCTTATCGGCTGTAAATGTCAGTGACAAAGGCTTCCATTGGCCGTTTGTATTCGGGAGAATCCCCCGATATCGCCAGGCTCCATCACCACAAATGAACCCGAGCACCGCATCGCTGGTCTTGAGCCACGCGCTTAAGGTGTAGGTCTTGCCCGGTTCTATCGCAACACTATCGGTCATTGTAAGCAGCGCCGTGTGACCGGGCTCCAACGGGACGGTATTCGTAATCTTCAGGCACCTTCGCCCGCCCCATGCACTGCTCTCATCGACAACGCAGACGGAATCGGTGTTGTGTTTGTCCCATTTCCAACCCTTAGGCATTCCATTTGCATCAAGCAGTTCGAAATCACCGTTGGAGATGAGATTTTTTCTTGCAACGGCACGGTTGATATTGACGGACTTAATCTGCACGTCATCGCCATACGCATCAGAAATGCATATGGCGATGAGTAAACAAAGGATGAGTTTTCTCATCTATTATCTTTATCCCTTTACTTTGAGCAGTCTGGTTTCAAGCGGATTAAGCTTGAAGACACCTTTAACCTGTTCTCCGGTAAGAACATCCTTTGCTTTAAGGCCATTGCCGGCCAATTTGACTTCGACAGGAGTGCGCAGATAATTGCAGATATTGACTATTGTCCCATCGGATGCGCCGGCTTCACGATACTCGACACCCCATACCGGCTTTCCATCGGCATCCGTTACCTTGATCTTGGGGCCGATCTTATTAGCGGCAAGTATAGGCGTCAGGGCTTTGTGAATCTGCTCTTCGAACACTTCTTTTCTTACGAACGGAATCACATCCGCTTTGAGTTTTTCGGCTCTCGGCTTGTTGAACTCATCATACGCCAGGGACTCTCCGCCGACCATCACAATGCGGCCCTTATACCTCTTAAGAGAATCGAACGCCGCATTAGAGAGATGCCTTGCATTCGGGATGACGATAAGCCCAGCCTTGGGAACTATTCCGTCCTCCAATTGCCGTTCGGTTATAAAGCCGATCTTAATACCGAAGAAGTTAAGAGCTATGTATGTCCTGAACATTGCTCTGTCGCATTCTTCCTGGTCATACGAGAGAGCACTGCCGCTGTGCAGCATTAGAACCTGCGCAGGAGCCTGCTGAAGGGCAGTAACTTCATTCGCAGCCCGGTTGAGATCGCAGTTGGCAATGCCTACCGCTCTCGCGCAGCCCGGCCGAGTGATGATGCTTCCCGCCAGATCGCTCTTGCTGTCTAGAGTCCGTTCCCAGACCCAGATAGTGCTTGCGCTCTGACCATGAACCGCCTGCTGCCA
The DNA here is from genome assembly GCA_002431715.1 of Armatimonadetes bacterium UBA5829. Lineage (GTDB taxonomy): Bacteria > Armatimonadota > UBA5829 > UBA5829 > UBA5829 > UBA5829. The sequence continues at coordinate 12,480 of DJHI01000324.1, read as the reverse complement.
TAGTGCAGTACGGATATGTTGAGGCGGTATGTATTTGGTTTCGCGGTCCCGGATCAGGTGGTTCTCGGAGTTGAAAACAGGAGCGTCTTTTACAGACCTCTGAAGATCGTAATAGATGCCATTTTCCAACCAGTAATGGGCATATTCTTCGTCTTCTTGGTAATAGCATGTGCCGTCATTGCCGTTGATATCGCTCAACTTCCCGTAAAGATACGCATCGTTGCCGCACTTCATATCGGTGGCACATCCGAAGGTGTAGCACTGCACCTTTGCATGCACCGGGACATTCGGCGCCGCGGCATGGACCGCATCGGCAAGCTGCTTATGAAAATCGGCAAAGAAATCCTGATTCCAACGTATAAAATCCGCCCACCTGCCGATAGGCTTTTGACATTCTTTGGCGTCAAATGGATTCGGAACGTTTATTTCATCGAAACTTGTGTAACTCGTGCACCAGTGATCATTTAAAGTAGCGATATCGCCATGCCGACTCTTGAGCCATGCCCGAAACTCTTCGTTCGCATATTGGCAAGGCTCCTCAACATTGCGCGGTTCATTTGATATACAAATGCTTTGCAGGGCCGGGTGATCCTTGAGAGGGGGAACTACTACCTTAATATACTCTTTAAGCAGCTTCATCGTCTCTGGAGCGTGCAGGCACATAGGGAAAAAGTAGTCCCGCTGCTTCCTGAGTTCGGGATATTTATCGAACATCCAGTTTGGGAAGTAGTGTGGACTCAAAAGCAGATTTACGGCAACGCCAGCTTTCTGCGCTCTATCCAGAGTCTTCAAAATGC
>DJHI01000324.1:8844-11668 GCA_002431715.1 Armatimonadetes bacterium UBA5829 | reverse complement strand
ACAACCTTTCCCTCCTCTGGAAATACACTCCACGGTCCCGTCTCGAACTGGATGATATTGGTTCCATAGTTCGGCCATTTCTCAATATCTGACTGAACCTGGCCGAAGTGGCCATATCCATTGAAAAAGATCGGTCGTATCTCACGCTTCAACTTACCGTTGGTAGTAGTCGGGCCGATGAATGAGGACTTCTTAATTACAGGTCTGGTGTCTCCGGTCCATCGAGGAACCACAGGGAAAGTAAGTTTTCCGGCCAGAGCGGATGAAATATCTTTCTCAAGCTTGCGCTTCATCCACTCCATATCGGACAACTGAACCGACGCCCGGCCCACATTACCTGATTTCAAGTCGTCCAGGGCATATCCAACGAAATTTTCCATTACCGTATAGCTGATCATCGGATAGGATATATCCTGGCCTTTGGACTTGATCTTGTTCAGATCGGCCTTAAATGCAGGCAGAGACTGCTGGATAGCTTCCAGACCGGCCTTGACCTGAGCTGCATCAGGCTGCGCTTCTTCCGCGAACAAAACAGACGAAAAAACCAGAGAAACGAGTAAACTCAGCAAAATTAACCGATACAATTTCTTTCCCTCCAAAACTTTTATCTGCTCCTCAATTTCAATAGACGAACTTCAAGCGGCTGAAGTTTTATCGTGCCGGACACGTTCTTACCGGTCAGCACATCCACCGCCTCGACAGTCTTATCTTTATTATATAGCTTAACATTAACCGAGTTGTTCAGGTAGTTGACCATGTTAAGCAAAGTGCTGTTGTCCGTATCGACTTCGCGCCACTCCACTCCCCAGACCGGTTTACCGCTCGGGTCCAGCACTTTTACATCCGGCTGCAGATCGGAGAGTTTCGGCCAGACCAGCTTCCACTGATCGCGCAGAGTCGATTCTTGATCGTATGGAACCGAATCAGTGTTAAGTCTCTCGGATCTGGGTTTGTCATATTCGTCAAAGGCGAGTGAATCAGCGCCAAGCGTAATAATCCGACCCTTGTATCTCTTTAATGCGGCAAAAGCGGCATTTGAAAGATGCTTTACATTCGGAATGAAAATCGCCAGAGCCTCAGGCACGATTCCGTCTTCAAGCTGACGCTCGGTTATAAACCCAACCTTAACTCCGCTCAGATCGAGCGCTGTATACAGGCTCTTCAGACAGGCATCATACTTCCTGACTTCATAGACCATNNATCGAGCTGGTCGAGTGCAGAATCAGCACCTGGGCCGGAGCCTGCTGAAAAGATGTAACCTCTTTTGCAGCGCGGTTCAGGTCGCAATTAACAATACCGACCGCTCTTGCACACTCGGGACGATATAGAATACACCCGTAAAACGGCCGCGCCTCAATACCAGGGGCATCCGCGGTCTCCCAAACCCATATCGTATTCGCAGACTGGCCATGGATAGCCTGCTGCCACAGTGCAGTCTGGATATGCCGGGAAGGCACGGTTCTGTAATCCTCCTCCCACATTATGTGGTTCTCGGAATTATAAACCGGCACGTTCTTCATTGACCTCTGCAGATCGTAGGTCAGCGCATTCGAGAGCCATTCCTCGGCAAACTGCTGCTCATTAAATGTATAAACATTGATGCCATCGTTGCCACTTATATCCGTAATGGACGAGTACAAATATGGGTCATTGCCCAGCACGACCTCCGGCGCCTGCCACATAGTCGTTGCCTGAACCTTTGCATGAACGGGCAGATCAGGCGCGATTTCATGAACCGCATCCGCAAGCATCTTGTGCCAGGATGTAAAAAATTCCTGGTTCCAGCGAATAAAATCAAGCCACCTGGGCCGAAGTATACGCGCGTGCTTATCAAACGGGTCGGGAAGCTCTACATCATCAAAACTCTTGTATTTCGTACCCCAGCGGGAATTGAGAGTTCCTATACTGCCATGGCGATTTTCGAGCCAGGCTCGCCATTCGCTTTTCGCATATTCGCACGGCTCCTCTTCATTACGAGGCTCATTAGAAAGGCAGATACTGTGAAGTGCGGGACAATCCTTGATCGGCTCGATCAGTAACGCAATATGACGTTTGAGCAGTTCCATCCCTCTGGGAGAGTGAAGACAATATTGAATGAAACCTTCGCGCTTTTTACGCAGCTCGGGATACTTGCTGAACATCCAACCAGGGAGATAATAAGGAGAAAGCAGCAAATTGACCGCAACCCCTGCCTTTTGCGCTCTATCGAGAGTTTCTAGAAGTCCGGGAACGGGATTGTTGACTTTTCCTTCATCCTTAAAAACATTCATAGGCACGATTTCCATCTGGAAAATATTGATACCATAGTTCGGAAACTTCTCAATATCTGCCTGACACTGCGCAAAATGCCCGTATCCGTTAAAGAAAACAGGACGCATCTCCCGGCCAGGTTTGCCCGGAGTGACTGTCGGGGCTACGAACGAACTGCTCTTTATAACAGGACGTGTGTCTCCCGTCCACCTTGGAACCGCCGGAAACACTATCTTGCCCGCAAGGGCCTGTCTTAGGTCAAGTCGAAGCTGCCTCGCTATCGGTTCGAGGTCGGATAGCTGCCGGACTGCTCGATCCATCCGATCTCCCTCGACATCCGCTAAAGCGTATTTAATCGAGTTTTCAAGCACGGTATAACTCACCAACGGGTATGAAATGTCTTGCCCACTAGACTTTATCTTATCTAGTGCAGCCTTATAGCCCGGCATTTCCCGCGCAAGAGACTCCAGACGGGATTCAGCATAGGGCTTGGAATAGAATCGTATACTCGTCGGAGACGAGGCAAGCTCTTTGCCGCCCTTGAGAAGACGAAGCGTCAATGTTCGAGGCAAGT
>DJHI01000324.1:0-8829 GCA_002431715.1 Armatimonadetes bacterium UBA5829 | reverse complement strand
CATGAATGATTATCCGTGAGACTCCCGGTTTCAAATTGACTCGACTGGTGAACTTCTTTGTCGAGGTCGTGATATCTACCTCTGCCACACCCGATACCGCCTTGGGTGTATAGACTGTAAAAGGCATTTTGAACTGGCCCTCGGTAGTGATCTTCGAGTCTTGATTATCCGGGCAGATACGTATGCGGCTTTCAGAGCCTGGCAGCGGTTTTCCGATGGTTGCTCTATCTCCAGGCTCCAACCTGATGTCATCAAGCCATACTCCGCTTGTTTCACGCCGTGTAAGGATACACACTTCGAATTTCTTGTCCTTTTCGGTAGCGGTGAATGTGAGGCTGACACGCCGCCATTTGCCGTTGGTAGCAGGCAAGGCTATGCGATACTGAAGATCATTGCCGCCGAATATTCGCGTAAAACCGGGATTATACGATTTCGTCCACGCGCTCAGTGTATATTTTTTACCTGGCTCAAGAATGATGCGTTGAGCAAGAGTCAGATCGCCGTTGATGCCCGCTACAGCAGGAGACATGTTTATAAATTTCATGCTCCGGCGGCCATCAATAGCACCGTTGGTGTCGATTTTGCAGGTAGATTTTATGCCATCCGCATTCCACTTCCAGCCTGTAAGAACCCCACTTTTAGCAATAGATTCAAAGCTTCCATTCGAAATAAGGTTGCGATTAACCACATCGGGTTTGACTTCGAGTGAGGTAATGTCTACATCATTACCAAATACACCTTGGGAACCAGCAAGAAAGAGGAATATGGGGAGTAGAAGACGACACATGTAATACTACCTCCGTGTAGGGTTTGATCGAGCGCGCTCAAATGCAAAGCTTACGGGGATAAAGCAAGCCCAATCCCGTGCACTTTTTCAGTGTGGCATATTGATGGGGCTTTGTCAATACACCGGCATTGCGTGGTTTGGCACGCCACTCTGGCTGCTCTTTATAACGCAACACATATGTAAACGAGTGACGACCATTGTCAATTAACATCGGCTCGATACGTGCGTATTTGTGCATGATTTTCCTTTTTTACTAATTTTTCTTCTTTTTCAATTGAATAAATCATTCTGAAGCTCGTTGACATATTTAGGTATTATGCTATACTGCCAATAGTATAGTAATGTTGAATATAAGTGCAAGAAGCATTTAAATCTAGCTGTATATCTATAGTGATTTCTAACAATCTGGGAGGGACAAATGAATAGACGGGACGGTTTCACACTTATTGAACTGCTGGTTGTGATCGCCATTATCGCAATTCTCGCTGCGATACTTTTTCCTGTAATGACCTCTGCCAAAGAACAGGCAAATAAGACCAGATGCATCAATAATATGAAGCAGATTGCCGCTGGTCTGATGTTATACGCCGATAACTTCAGCGGCGCTCTGCCGATTGCTTGGGACCCGGAAACTAACTGGAATGACTGGGACGGAAAAACTTTCCGCTGGAGAATCATGAAGTACCTCAAGAATAAAAACGTGCTGATCTGCCCGGCTAAAAACCATAAGTATGTACGTTCTACAGTTGGACATTACGGCATGAATACTTACCTCTGCATGAATGAAAACGGCAGCTATTTCCCCTCTGGAGTTTATAGCAAGCCATACGTTCGAATTCTTTCTAGCATACCATTCCCTGGACAGACAATCCTAATAGCCGAAAACACAGACGGTGACTGGTCTGCTGAACCTTGGGATAATAGTGCCACAGGTGAAGATGCAGGTAAATTCTGGCCGTATCACTCTGGTGGAAACAATAAAGGCGGTGTTTTTTCATTTTGCGATGGCCACTGTGCATTTATGAGTGTTCTCAAGACTGAAGAGAGAGACTACTACTACTGGAGAATAAGCAAAATAACAAATGCTAAAAACTAAGCTTCAATATCAGGCCGGGATTTTATCCCGGCTTTTTTGATATCATTCATCAACGTTTATTATTCACATGTAATGGGTATCGCCGAGCTAGATGTAATCTCATTTAGCAGTAGGTATCCATTATGACTTCTCCGATTATATGGCCCTATGTGATATATGGAGCGCTGGTGGTGCTGACCGTCACAGGAATGGTCGCCGTCAGCCACTTGCTCGGTGAAAAGCATAGAACAAGAGCCTGCAGCGAGCCATATGAATCGGGTATCGACCCCACCGGCTCCGCGCATCTAAGATATGGGGCAAGATATTATCTTGTCGGGATATTCTTCATTCTGTTCGACGTGGAAGTCGCAATAATTTTCGCCTGGGCCGCAGCGTTTCGACAGGTCGGCTGGCCCGGATATATTGCTTCAGCGCTCTTTATAATCACACTCGCGGTCGGCTTGATCTATGTCTGGAGATTGGGCGGTCTGGACTGGTATTCTCACCGCAACAGCAATAACAACGGAGGAGGGTTTTGACCGCCCCCAACGAGTCATCATCGACAAAACCTCTCCTTTATGCCGAATCCGGCATAAAACAGAACTTCCTTATGGCAAAGCTTCAGGACCTCATTGCATGGGGTCGAAAGAACTCAATCTGGCCGTTTGGGTTTGGAACCTCGTGCTGCTTTGTTGAAATGTCCGCTGCATTCACCAGTAAATATGATATCTCGCGGTTCGGGTCTGAAGTCATCCGCGGGACCCCCAGAGAGGCCGATGTGATTGTAATTGCCGGAACCGTTTTTAAGAAAATCGCGCCGGTAATCAAGCAACTTTACGATCAGATGATGGAGCCCAAGTGGGTAATCTCGATGGGATCATGCGCAAACTCCGGCGGCATGTATGACATCTACAGCGTGGTTCAGGGAGTGGATAGCTTTCTGCCGGTAGATGTGTATGTGCCTGGATGTCCCCCCAGACCCGATGCGTTCCTGGAAGGACTCTTGCTGCTGCAGAATATGATCGGTTCCGAAAGAAGACCGCTTAGTTGGGTAGTCGGGACCGGCCGGGTGGTCAAGCCTCAACTACCTGTTATGCGAGACCTTAAAAAGTGGGAAAGGCAGACAATGACCGAGATGAAATCTCAGGACGAGGTCTGATGATTGTAGAAGAGCTGAAGAGCAAATTTCCAAACATCGATTTTATCGTCCAATCGACTCGCGATGAGATACCGACGATCTGGGTCGAGAGCGAACATGCCCGCAACGTGCTGGCCTACCTCAAGTCAGAAATACAAGCGCCCTACCCTATGCTGTACGACCTCTGTGCGATTGACGAGCGCGCTCGAAGAAAGCGGGCCGATCAACCAAAATCCGATTTTACTGCCGTCTATCACCTCCTTTCACTGGAACGAAACTCGGACATCCGGCTTAAGGTACCTCTTCAGGGTGATTATCCCTCAATTCAAACCGTCACCGATATCTGGCCTAATGCCGACTGGTATGAGCGCGAAATCTGGGATATGTTCGGAATTAATGTTAAAGATCATCCATGTTTAAGACGAATTCTTATGCCGTCATATTGGGAAGGGCACCCTCTGCGCAAAGAGCATCCCGCACGAGCAACCGAGATGCCGCCATACGTCCTGCCTGATATCAGACAGGAAGAAGAAGAACTTCAGCTAAAAATCGACCCCGAGAGATTCGGCCTCAAACGTGGCACTGATGACACGGATTATATGTTTCTTAACCTGGGGCCGCATCACACCGGCACGCACGGGCTGCTCAGGATAATACTTCAACTCGATGGAGAGCAGATAGCAAATTCGGTAATCGATATCGGCTGGCATCATCGCGGCGCTGAAAAAATGGCCGAAAGGCAGACTTTTCATACCTATATCCCTTACACTGATCGGATTGACTACCTCGCCGGTGTCCAGAACAACCTTCCGTATGTGCTTAGTGTCGAGAAACTGGCTGGAATCGATGTGCCTGAACGCGCACAGGTGATCCGCCTGATGCTTTGTGAGCTTTTCAGGATCGCAAACCATCTGGTCTGGTTTGGAACTTTTTGCACGGATTTAGGTGCAATGTCTCCCGTTTTCTTCACCTTTAATGACCGCGAAAGGATATTCGACATTATAGAAGCGATCTGCGGTGGGCGCATGCACCCTTCATGGTTTCGGATAGGAGGTGTCGCCACCGATCTGCCGGACGGCTGGAAAACACTCATCGATGATTTCCTCGGTTATTTTCCGGCTAGAATTGATGAATATGAAGGGATGCTGGTAAAAAACTCGATCTTCAAGCAGCGGACAAAAGGCGTAGGCGTTTATACTAAAGAGTCCGCTATTGGCTGGGGAGTCACGGGGCCGAACCTGCGGTCAACCGGCGTCGATTGGGATTTGAGAAAAAAGCGGCCGTATTCGATGTATGAGCGGTTCGACTTTGAGGTGCCTCTGGCTGATGAAGGCGACTCCTATGCCAGAACCATCGTGCGGATTGAAGAGATGCGCCAGAGTCTCAAGATTATAACTCAGGCGTCGGCTAATATGCCCGAAGGCCCCTACAAAAGCGAAAGCCCGCTTGCGATGCCCCCTGAAAAACCGCGGACAATGGAGGATATCGAAACGCTTATCAATCACTTCCTCTCGGTCAGTTGGGGACAGCCAATGCCCATAGGTGAGGCTATGGTCTCTACGGAAGCGCCCAAGGGTAACAACGGGTATTACATAACAAGCGATGGCAGCAGCTATGCCTATCGCTGCCATATAAGAACACCTTCTTTTCCACATCTGCAGACTCTGCCGATGCTCGCGCGCGGCCTGCTGATCTCTGACTTGATCGCAATACTGGGGAGCATGGATTATGTTATGGGAGATGTGGACAGATAGGTTACAGATTATAGGTTTCAAACGATGCTGAGTGAGAGAGAACTAAAAGAAATTGAAGAGGAGCTTAAAGATCTGCCGTCCAGGCAATCGGGCTGCATCGACGCGCTTAGAATCGTGCAGAAACATAGAGGCTGGATATCTGATGAAGCTATCGATGATCTTACCGGTGTTCTGAATATGACTCACTCTGAAATCGACAGTGTTGCGACGTTCTATAACCTCATCTTCAGGAAGCCGGTAGGTGGGCACGTAATTATGGTATGCGACAGCGTAAGCTGCTGGATTATGGGAGAAGAGAGAATTGTCGATTACCTGGAGCGCAAACTAGGAATAACACTCGGCCGGACGACTGCGGACGGCGAGGTAACTCTGCTTCCGACTGTCTGCCTCGGTCACTGCGATGAGGCGCCTGCGATGATCCTCGATGGGAAAGTTATAGGCAACCTTACTGAAGAAAAATTGGATCGAATTCTCGCTGATATAACAGCCAATAGGCGATAGATGGAAGCAATACTTACTAAAAATATAATAAGGTCGAAAGATACCACATGGATAGACGATTATGAGGCAAACGGCGGCTATCAGGCTCTTCGCACAGCTTGCGACATGGCTCCGGAGGAGATCATTAAGCTGGTATCAGATTCCAAGCTCAAAGGCCGTGGAGGCGCGGGGTTTCCGACGGCCTTTAAATGGTCTGCAATGCCTCCAGCCGATGAGTCGACGCATCCAAGATACCTTGCATGCAATTTCGATGAGATGGAGCCGGGGACATTCAAGGACAGGTTTCTGGTCGAAGGCGACCCACACCAGCTTATCGAGGGAATCGCCATCGCCGCATACGCCTGCCGGATCGATACCGCCTACATTTTTATAAGAGCCGAATACAGCCGCGCGCGAGCCGTGCTGGAACGGGCTATTTCTGAAGCCAACAAAAAGAACTATATCGGTAAGAATGTGCTTGGCAAGGGACGGGGATTCAATCTTAACATACACACCAGCGCAGGCCGGTATATGTGTGGCGAAGAAACCGGGTTATTGAACGCTTTGGAAGGCAGGCGAGCAAACCCGCGCTCAAAGCCTCCCTACCCTATGACATGTGGAGTTTGGGGTAAGCCCACTCTTATTCAAAATGTGGAGACGCTCTGCTGCGTACCGCATATTGTCGAGCACGGCGCGGACTGGTTCATCAGCCTCGGGAAAGCGAAGGATTCTGGGACAAAGATTTACGGCGTGAGCGGTCGGGTCAATAACCCTGGCGCATATGAGCTGCCGATGGGTATAACTTTGCGTGAGCTTATCTTCGAACATGCGGGCGGCATGCAGGAAGGCTATAAATTCCGCGCCGNNCGCATCGACAAGATTCATGGGCGAAAGTGAACTCGATATTCCACTGGAATTCGACTCTATGAAGTCACTTGATCTATATTTCGGCACCGGAACGGCAATAGTGATGGATGACAAAACCTGCCCGGTCGCGATGAGCCGCAATTTGCAGATGTTTTATTCGCGTGAGTCCTGCGGGTGGTGCACACCCTGCCGGGAGGGAATACCCTGGATCTATGAGTTACTCAACTCAATCGAGACAGGCGAAGGCCGTCCGGGAGATATCGATCTGATAATAGATCAAGCGAAATATATAGGACCCGGCACATACTGCGCATTTGCAATGGGAGCGGTGCAGCCGCTCGAAAGCGCAATCGATAAATTCAGAGAGGATTTTGAAGAGCATATAAGGCTGCGAAGATGCCCATACACAAGGGGCAATATTCTGAAATCCTGACCCAGTATCCAAACTAGAAAACTAAAGACAAAAACCAATAACTAATAACTCAAAATGCCAAAAGTCATTATCGACGGAATTGAATACGAAGTAGATCCGGGCCGGAACATGCTGGAGGCGGTAATGGATAACGGCCTCGACCTGCCATATTTCTGCTGGCATCCGGCTATGGGGGCGGTCGGTTCGTGCCGCTTGTGTGCGGTTCGTGTATACAAAGACGAAACGGATACAAAAGGCAAAATCCAGATGGCGTGCATGACACCGGCGGTAGATGGAACTCGTATTTCTATGAACGATCCCGACGCCGTAGAGTTTCGTCGATATGTAATCGAATGGCTTATGACCAATCACCCACACGACTGCCCGGTCTGTGACGAAGGCGGCGAATGTCACCTTCAGGATATGACTGCAATGTGCGGTCAGGTTTATCGCAGGTATAAGTTTAAAAAGCGTACTTATACAAACCAGTATCTTGGCCCATTTATAAACCATGAGATGAACCGATGTATTCAGTGCTATCGCTGTGTGCGGTTTTATCGCGACCTGGCCGGCGGACGTGACCTGAATGTATTCGCATCTAAAAACCACCTCTACTTCGGACGCGAAAAAGACGGCGCTCTAGAGTCGGAGTTTTCGGGAAATTTAGTTGAAATCTGCCCGACAGGAGTCTTCACCGACAAAACCTACGGCAAGCACTACACACGCAAATGGGACCTCGAGACCGCCCCATCGATTTGTATTCACTGTGGTCTTGGCTGCAACACAATTCCTGCTGCAAGAAATGGACTATTACGGCGAGTCACAGCCAGGTTTAACGGCGACGTAAACGGTTATTTTATCTGCGATAGAGGGCGGTTTGGATACGGGTTCGTGAACAGTGGTTTCAGATTGCGGAAAGCCGAGAGCGGTAAGCAGAAAGTCGGATATACATGGGCAGAAGCCATAAATCGTTCTCATAAAATGTTGAATGATGCAAGTGGAGTAATTGGAATAGGCTCCCCCAGAGCATCTGTAGAGGACAATTATGCTCTCAAAAAAATGGTGGGAGAAGACAACTTTTCCAGTGGTTTCTCCGATTATGAGTCCAAGAATGCACAACTTATTATAGATATCTTATGCAGAGTGGCTGCCAAAACGCCGTCATTGGGAGAGATAGAAGATGCGGACGTCGNNGTTCTCGGCGCGGACCCCACAAATGAAAGCCCCATGCTCGATTTTGCCATAAGACTGGCGATGCGAAAAGCTCCTCTCGACATTGCCCAAAAGCTAAAGATACCTGATTGGGACGCGAATGCTGTCGCAAATGCGTTGCAGAATGCAAATGGAAAGTTATACATAGCTGCACCATGGCCGATCAAAATCGAAGAAGTCAGCGCAGAATTCATGCTTGGAACGCTCAGCGAAATAGCATCGCTTGCCGGTCATATAACAGACGCGCTGGATAACAAGTCGATAAATGACGATATGGCATCACGAGCTGCATATGAGCTTGCAAATGCTAGGCAGCCTCTTGTTATTACAAGCATATCCGCCGGGCAAAGCGTTTTGAAAGCAGCGGCGGATATTGCAAACACGTTATGTAAGAAAGGGAAAAACTGCTTTCTCTCGATTATCGTCCCTGAAGCGAACACTATCGGCGCTGCAATGATAGGCGGTATGTCTGTAGATGAAGCGCTCCAAAAAATCGAATCAGGTGAGGCGGATACTCTCGTGGTTCTTGAAAATGATCTATACCGGCGCGTTTTGCAACTTAAGCTGGACTCCGCTCTAAGCAAAGTTAAAAACCTGATCGTGCTTGACTGTATTTCGACTCAAACCATCGGACAAGCGGATATCGCGCTTCCCGTATCGGCATATGTCGAGACAGACGGCACGTTTGTTAACAATGAGGGCNNCTTTCAGGTCTTTATTCCAAAAGGCGATATGCGGCCTGCGTGGCTTGCCATTCAGCAACTGCGCGGCAGCACCGAATGGCTGACTTGTGAGGATGTGATGCACGAAATCGCCGATGAAATACCTATTCTCGCGCCGATAGTTGAGGCTGCCGAACCGAGAGAATGGCGATCGTCTGCAGGCCAGAAAGTGGCGCGGATGCCGCATAGATACAGCGGCCGGACCGCTAAAGATGCGGATATGACCATCCACGAACGCAGGCCAGCACCAGACCCAAGCACTCCGTTTTCATTTTCGATGGAGGGTATCCAAACTCAAGTGCCGCCCGCTCTGATCCCAAGGTTCTGGTATCCGGGCTGGAACTCGGTTCAATCGATCAATAAGTTCCAGATCGAGGTCGGT
>DJHI01000016.1:3107-9063 GCA_002431715.1 Armatimonadetes bacterium UBA5829 | reverse complement strand
TCTTTTTTATAGATGAAACCGAGCACTCCTGCGAACGCGATTGCCATTAACGGCACTCGCCACCAGGTCATCGTCCGGTGGATTTTATCTTCCAATGAAGCACGCGCATCTTGCTGCACAGACATTTTCTACCTCCTGGGCCTTATAAACCAAGGTGAAGTTTAACATATACACTCCGTTCGGTCAAGAAACCATATGTTCACCATTAACTGCCAACTCAGAATTTTCCTTTACATCCGCCTCACAATACATTAGTATGAAGTGTAATTTGGCACGCATGAGAGGTGTGTAAGAGTTGACTGAAACACAACCGGATATCCGTTACAGGCATATCGCGACGGCGGCAGCATTCGCGAATTTTTTTTCGACTGCTGTGATACTGACAGTCATCCAGGCATCTATCACGCAAATAGGCATTACATATCATACGACAGGTGCTCAACTGGGCTGGATTGTCCGGCTGATCATGCTGGGANNCTTATCATCGGCGGTCATTGGGCCGACCGGATCGGTAAGCTTCCGGGTATGATTGTTGGATGTATCATGCTCACTGTAGGCATGTTCGTCTTTTTCAAATCGCAGAGTTTTACCGGTGCGATTACGGCAGCCGCAATTGCCGGGCTGGGCAGCGGGTTTACTCAGGGTTTGTCCGCCGCGGCAATTACCGATCTTTATTCGGGCTCAAACCGAACTATGATGGCTAATATCGGTCAAGTTACTTTTGCCGCCGGCGCGGTGATAGCTCCGGCCGCCACAGCGCGCATGCTTGGCCTTGGGTATGACTGGCATCTGGCATTTTTGGCTGCTGCCATAGTTTGCGCGGTATCCGGTCTGCTGACTATTGCAGCGGCTGCGCAGCGTCAAGAAAAGATCAATGCCACAAGCCACGATAAAGCGAGCTTTCGTACTCTGATCAAAGACCCGCTTATTCCGTGGCTGGGCGTTGGAATAATGCTTTATGTGAGCGCGGAGAACGGCACATCGAGCTGGCTTAGCTCTTATCTCTCTCAGGATATAGGAGCTTCGATTCCAATGGCTGCTATGTCGGTCGCTATATTCTGGTTCGGCATAGGCGCCGGAAGAGCTTTAGGAGCAGCGGCATCTAAATGGCTTGGAGATCTGACCCTTATCAACGTCTGTATTGGTCTTGCGTTGGTAAGTGAGGTTTGCTTGCTGGTTTCACACACCTATATGTTCGCCATAGCGATGGTGTTTTTCACCGGCCTGGGACTGGGTCCGATCTGGCCGACTATTGTGAGCGTCGCCGGTGGAGCATACCCGTCGCGGTCCGGCGCTGTTGTAGGCATAATGGTTGCCTCGGGTGGATTAGGCGGAGGTCTGATCCCTCCTCTGATCGGGAGAGTGGCGGATATGTCCAGTATGCGCGTGGGAATGTGGATAAGTGTTTTGGTTTTGGTGATAAACGCTTTCATTTTTGCCCGGCTCAGAAAAAAGCACAAGCATGAACAATCGACGCAATAACGCCCGGCTGCCTAACGCAGCGAGCGAAATTATATTATCGGGACGGGTCTGGAGAGCCGTATGGTATCTGGCCTGGCCGACAGCCGTCAATACCCTCATTCAAACCGCTTACAATATTATCAACCGAATGTTTGTCGGCAGGCTCCCCGATGCCACACCTGCGCTGGCAGCCATCGGTATCAGCGGATCGGTCTTGATGGTACAGTTTGCACTCACCATCGGGATGTCGGTCNNGCATCGGCTCTGGTTGCGCGGTTTCTCGGCGCAAAGCAGTATGACGATGCCGACGAGACCGCAAGGCAGGCGATTATCCTCTCCGTATTGGGCGGAATTATATCGGCCGTTCCCTTCATAATATGGCCGCATCACCTGATATGGCTGATCGGCGGAAAAGGCGATGTGATCACACTGGGAGCGAGCTACACGGCTATTGTGGCGTGGTCATCGATCCCGATGTTTCTTTATATGACGATCACCTCGGTTTTGCGGAGCGCGGGAGATGTCAGAAGCCCGTTATATGCAGGAGCTATAGTGATTGCGATCAACATACTCTTCGACTGGCTGCTGATCTTTGGAATCGGCCCGCTGCCTATGCTGGGAGTTAATGGAGCGGCGATCTCTACCGGCATATCCCGTGTGGTGGGAATGGTGATCATGTTCCGTTTTTTGCAGCGCTCGGTGCTGCGAAACTCTGTAAGCCACTTCAGAGTCCATATGGGATTTTTTGCCAGGATCATGCGGATCGGATGGCCCGCGATGATTCAAAACGTGCTGTGGACCTCCGCCGCCGTGGTTTTCATTAGGATACTCGGAATGCTTCCGGGCAGGGAAGCGACTCTGGCGCAGGCGGGATACACCGTGGCGATCAGTATAGAGTCGCTCGCCTTTATGCCGGGGGCCGCGTTCGGGATGGCTGCGACTCCTCTGGTCGGCCAGAACTTGGGTGCGGGCAGAGCCGACCGGGCGGAGCACAGCGCGTGGGTGGCGACGTGGCAGTCGATGGCGATTATGTCCGCAGTGGCGGTAATGTTCCTCGCAATACCCGGTTACCTGGCTCGGATGTTTACTCAAGAAGCAAAACTGATCCCGATAATTGTCGCTTATCTGAGGATCAATGCATTTTCTGAGCCTTTTCTGGCGGTGGCAATGGTGCTTAGAGGAGCGCTTCAGGGCGCAGGTCAGACTCGCATCCCGGCGTGGATCACATTTGCTACAAATTATGTAATACGGCTTCCGCTGGCATGGGCGCTTGCGATCCTACTCGGACTTATGAGCACGGGCGCATGGATAGGTATGGCCTCTTCGACCATAATATCCGGTATATGGATGGCCGCATATTTCAAACTGGGAAATTGGCGGGATACGCAGGTGTAGAATTATTACTGAATTGACATGCAAGCTAGCATGCTGAGCCTGTCGAAGCAGCGAGTAATTTTAGAGCAATGTTTATATTTTACCGCACCCTTCGACAGAGCTCAGGATGCTCCACTAAGTGCATGTTAGTTGCAGAATCAATCATTTTAGTGCTATCCTGTCAGCACTATGGACATAGAGACGATTATAGAAAAACTGAACCTCCAACCTCACCCTAAGGAGGGTGGATATTTCAGGGAAACCTACCGCAGCAGCATTACTATCCCAGGCGATTCTTTGCCTGATGAATACAAGCACGATAAATCGGCCTGTACCGCTATTTACTTCCTCATCACTCCCGGCAGCTTCTCCGCAATGCATAGGGTGAAGACGGATGAGATTTTCCATTTCTACTCGGGCGATGCAATAGAGATGCTCCAGCTTCATCCCGACGGCACTCACTCTATCATCACAATAGGCAGTGACTTTTCAGCCGGAGAGATACCGCAGGTAGTCGTCCCGGCAGGTGTATGGCAGGGCAGCAGACTCAAACCCGGCGGTAGATATGCACTTCTGGGAACCACTGTCGCACCCGGATTTGATTATGATGATTACGAAGACGGCATTCGCGATGAGCTTATAGCTAAGTACCCAAAGTGTGAGGAGATGATTATGGGGCTGACGCGGGGGTAAAAGCCATTATCTTTGCAAATATAACAAAATATGTCTTATATATCTACCATATATGGCAATCAAGATCAAGCAAGGTCCGTAGATATATCTATTATTACAAATTGCGTAATTGACAAGCTGTTATTCCTAGCATATACTGAATTTTATGGTAAGATCTCAAGACTAGCCCAAATTAAGCCGATTATCAGGTTTGAAGAAAAATGTCTACTGATATAGCTGCCAATAGTCACATAAAGATACAATTATCTGGACAAGATAATGCTGAAGCTCCACTCCTTTTCGAGGATTTTCTTAGACAACTCGATGCAGTACGGCACGCCTTGAGAGAAACAGAACGAGTTATTACAAAGAGAAAAGAACAAACTATAGATTTTCGGGTGATTCGATTAAGTCGTTCAAGCCCAACCTGCATAGAATTAGAAGCAGTGCCTCGAAATAATGAAGCGATTGATGCTATTCCCTTAGTTAACAATACTTTTATTGAAAGTATACAAGCTATACAATATCGAAGTGAAATACCTCTTGAGTTTGATGGAAGTGCATTAAGAGCATTTGCTAATATGGGATCATTGCTTGGTAAAAACATTTCTTCAATGGAATTGGAAGCAGATGGAAATTCAGTAGTAGTCTCTCAGACAATGGTACGTAACGCTGAGATAATATTAGACAATAAGGAATATACTTTTGGTTCCTTGTCTGGGCGTCTTGAAAAGATCAATTTACATAATAACCAAAATGTCTTTTCCATATATCCCATCATTGGACCTTCTAGAGGTGTGAAATGTAAATTCAATAAAGCTTTGAAAGAAAAAGCAGCCAAAGCATTAACACACTTCGTAGATGTGCATGGACGGTTGGTATACAATACGATCGATAATTATCCGGAAGAAATACAAGTTCAAGAAATAGAAATAAGAGAAGAACCAAAAGAATCACCAAAACTCTGTGATTTACAAGGCATTGCAGCAGACGCAACAGGAAATCCTAGCGAAGAATTCATTGGAGAATTAAGGGATGAGTGGGGATAGGCCAAGATTCTACTGGGACACATGCATTTTTTTAGCGTGGCTTAAAAATGAGTCGCGCAAAAACCCGTTAGAAATGCAGGGGATAAAGGAAGCTGTCAATAATTTTGATAACGGACAAACAATAGTTGTAACCTCAGTAGTAACGCTTGTAGAAGTGCTCCAGACAAGTATCTCTTCAAAGGCCTCTGCAAAGTTCAAGTCATTCATACAGCAACGTCCTAACGACTTCGTGATGGTAGATGTTAATTATAAAATTGCTCAATTAGCACATGACATAAGAGATTATTATACTCGCAATCTATCTCCTAATGAAGCTACAATCACAACTCCAGACGCAATACATTTGGCTACTGCCATATATATGGAATGCCCAACCTTTTATACTTTCGATGGATTAAAAGAAGATAATAACAAGAAAAAAGGTATGCCGTTACTGCCCCTATCACCCCAAGTTGCTGGACAATATGATATTGAGATTACTGTTCCTCCTCCGCCCTCCCAGCATTCCTTCTTATAAGACAAGAAAGGAGTTAAGAAGGATATAGACAATTTGCTGGGAGAATAAGTTTGCGCTAGAGAAAGCATATTATTTTTTGCGCTTTATATTGTTGCTTTTTGATAAAAAGCCGGCTCCCCAAAGGAAGCCGGCTCTCTTACTCTCTGCTATCTGCTCTCAGCTAAACAATCGCCTTCACAGCAGCAATGATGTCTTCCACTGTTGGAACGCAGGCGTCCTCGAGAGGAGCGCTCATCGGGATCGGGCAGTCCTTGCCGCTGAGCATGACCGGCTGGGCATCCAGGTAATCGAACCCTGTATAACCATCATCGAACTTATACTCGATTGTCTGGCGGACGATCTCACCGGCGACTCCGCATCTCGGGTAGCCCTCTGAAACGGTAATGAGTTTGCCCGTCTTGCGGACAGATTTGGCTATGCACTCCGCATCCAGCGGGTTGAGGGTGCGCGGGTCGATGACCTCCACGTTGATCCCTTCGGCAGCAAGTTTCTCGGCTGCATCCATCGCAAAGTGGAGCATTCGGCAGTAAGCGACGATTGTCGCGTCCGTTCCCTCGCGCTTGATATCGGCGACTCCGAGCGGAATGATGTAATCATCATCCGGCACAGGACCCATAACGCCGGAATACATAACCTTGTGCTCTATGAAAAGAACCGGGTTGTCATCGCGGATAGATGCCTTAAGCAGGCCCTTGGCGTCATAAGGAGTCGAAGGCATTACGATATAGAGCCCCGGTATGTTCATGAACATCGCTTCCAGGTTCTCTGAGTGGTGAGCCGCTATCGATCTGCCGACGCCACCCTCAGTCCTCACGACAGCCGGAACCTTGGTCTTTCCGCCGAACATATAGCGGTTGTAACTCAGGTTATGCATGAGCTGATC
>DJHI01000016.1:1083-3095 GCA_002431715.1 Armatimonadetes bacterium UBA5829 | reverse complement strand
TTGTAAGGAAGTCGATATACATGATCTCGGCTATTGGGCGAAGTCCACGCATTGCAGCGCCGCCCGCAGCTCCGACTATTGCAGCCTCGCTGATGGCAGTATCGATGACTCTCTTCGGGCCGAACTGATCGTAGAGACCTCGGGTCGCAGCGTAAGCGCCGCCGTAGAGGCCGACATCCTCGCCCATGATGATGACCCGCTCATCGCGCTCCATCTCTTCGCGCTGAGCATCGACCAAAGCCTGGGCGTAGGTCTTGATCGGCATTCCGCACTTGGCTTCGAGAGCCTTTGCATCGCTGGCCTTGACCTTCGGAAGGGTAGCGTTAGCTGTCTTTCTGACCTCGGCCTCGATCTCCTTGATCTTGGGCTGGTAATTCTTCTCAGCCTTGATCTCGGCTGCAAGCTCCTGAGGACTCTTAGGAACATAAATATCGTTGTAAAGCTCGCTGACATCCGGGTAAGGACTATCAATTCCGAACTTGGTTGCGTCATCAATGGTCTTAACGGCCTTCTTCTCGGCTTCGTCGAGTTCGGCCTCTGTCGCGATTCCGCCGTCAAGCAGTTTCTTGCGAAGGACCGTAATCGGGTCGCGCTCTTTCCACTCGGCCTCTTCTTCGCGGGTTCGATAGGCTCTCTGGTCGCTGGAGGAGTGACCGTACCAGCGGTAGGTCTTGCNNGGCCGTCGCCTCTGCGCGCTCTATCCACTGCCTCCTTAACGGCTTTCTTGACCGCAAGGATATCCATACCGTCACAGATCACGCTCGGCATGCCGTAAGCGGATGCTCTATCGGCGATATCTCTGATCTTGGAGGCCTGGCCTGCGCAGGCGACTGTTCTATCGTGGAACGGAACGCTCATTCCGTAGAGGTTGTTTTCACAGATATATACAACGGGCAGCCCGCAGAGCATTGCGGAGCCCATATTCAAAGCTTCATGAAATGACCCGGTGTTGGTCGCGCCGTCTCCGAAGTAGCAGAGAACGACTGCACCGGTTCCCTTGAGTTCTTCGGCAAGCGCGGCTCCGGTGGCAATCGGAATGTTTCCGCCGACGATACCGGTGGAACCAAGGTTGCCCTTTTCAACATCGGCAATGTGCATCGATCCGCCACGGCCTTTGCAGTAACCGGTGGACTTGCCCATAAGCTCGGCCATCATCTTGTTCCAGTGCTCCTGGCGAGCTTTCTCTTCTCCATTTGCATGCTTGTTACCGATAGCGCCGCAGTGGCCGTGCCCTCTGTGGGTGCTGGCAATAACATCACGATCTTCGATAACGGCAACCGAACCTACCGCTACGGCTTCCTGCCCGGCATAAAGGTGAGACGCTCCCTTAATGGTTCCTTCTCTCAGGAGACGGTAGAGAGTGTCTTCGAAGTTGCGGATTTCATACATCTGCCGCAGGTAGTCGAGCAGTACTTCTTTGGATTCGGAAGGCGACGTCGAGGCTTTCTTTGGTGAGGCTGTTTTTGGCATTTTGCAGTAGCTCCTTCAAAAAAGTAACGCGGCAAATGCCCGCGCCACATTTAAACACATTTTTGAGTGTTTCTAGACCAATTAGTATTCTACTGCTGATAGCTCAGCAAGTCAATGTCTTTAAATTCCCAAAATCCATTGACACCAAACCGATGCCAAGGTATACTGAGGTTAGACTAAGAAGGAGGTGGTGGCTCTATGTATCATAGTCAACGAGGTGACCGCTTAGGCTAGTATTTTAGCCGTGGTCGAATCGACCACCTTGGTCATGAATGTGTGCCTCATGCGGAAAACCTCAACTATTCCGTGAGGGGTAGGAATCAATGGCCGCCGTTCAATAGAACGGCGGCTTTTATATTTAAATGTATTACCTCCATTAAATTCCTCAATTCTGGGTAAAAAAACTCTCCCTTTATACCGACAACATGTGGCATAAGAGATGCAAATATGTATGCAATTTTGTGCAGGTCTTTCGGGACTTTAGTCCCGAAACGGATTATGCGATCCAGAGACCTGCGCAAGTATCGGGACTGAAGTCCCGA
>DJHI01000016.1:0-1030 GCA_002431715.1 Armatimonadetes bacterium UBA5829 | reverse complement strand
ATGAAAGTGAGTATCGGAAATAAATTCCCGATGCGCCGAATTACCGATGCACCATTTGCATACATTGAGCATTTTGAGGGAACTTTGTGAACCTTGCGCACGTCTCATGTATGAATGCGAAGAGGCGGGTAGGTTAAGCGCAAAATGTGACCAAGTCGTTTGATCGGGACCACAATTGTTGGTATAATTACCAAGATTTAGTAGGATTGTCCCGTCAAGACATTTTTTCAAGAAAATGTCTAATCAAGCACTGACTGGGTTGCGTTTAGCGCGGTCAGTGCTTGACTGCTTTATCAAGTGTTCGTGGCATGAACACTCTCGCGATCCCTTTGGGACGCTGCCGTGTTCGCCACGAAGGGATCGAAAATGTTTCACATTTTCAAGGGAGTGATGTCCTATGCAAGCCGAAAGAGAGATCCTATTGACCGCCAGCGGTCTGAAGAAGATAGAAGACGAACTCGAACAACTTCGGACAGTTCATCGCAAGCGCGTGGCAGAGCGCATTCGTGAGTCCATGCAGTTGGGTGGTGAAATCAGTGACAGCACCGAGTTCGATGACGCCAAAAATGAGCAGGCCTTTGTGGAAGGCCGTATCGAAGAGCTGAGAGAGATCGTCGCGACAGCTCGTGTTATCGATGATCTGGACGTGCAGACAGACACAGTAGGCATCGGTTCGATTGTCAGAGTCAGAGATGCTGAGACAAACGATGATTGGGAGTGGACGATTGTAGGCACTTTCGAAGCCAATCCGGCTGAGGATCGCATTTCCAATGAGTCGCCTGTCGGCGAGGCTCTTATGGGCAAAAAAGTCGGGGATATAGCATTCGTGGAGATCCCTGCAGGCATTGCCAAGTATGAGATACTGAACATTCGCAAATAAGAGGAAATATCAATAGAACAAGCGAAATAAAAACCTGCGGGGTTTCGCTCCCCCGCAGGTTTTTTGTATGGGTGTCCCTCCAGGTAAGATATCTGGAGGGATTAAAGGTTTTAGACAATATGCAACAGTGGCTCGGCGGGAGCCTCGCCC
>DJHI01000022.1:554-6101 GCA_002431715.1 Armatimonadetes bacterium UBA5829 | reverse complement strand
CTGGCCCAGCAGGCGCGTCCGTTTTCTCGCGCAGACCTAGTCAGATGCTTCAACGCAATCGCAAAGGCCGATCAGATGCTTAAATCTATCGATGGCGATATGGAGAATCCTGAGATGGTAATGCAGCTTTTGGTGATTGAACTATCTCGCAGAAATCAGTGAATGAAATAACACAAAATGCGATATTGACTATAGCCCAGAATAATGCATACTGGTAATATCCATCGAATATGGGTGGGCAACTGGCAGGACTTAACCCTCGTGGGAAGTTGGAAACTTCTGACCGGGTCGGAGGAAAAAGAATAGGCGGTCAGGCCCGCTTATTTCCTCTATGGTCCCCCTTCTGGAAATACGAAGGCAGGCATCCGCATTAGCCTGCAAGGTTTGTGAATCGTCTGAGTCGCTCGCGTGTTTATTTAATCATCTTAAGTTAATGCAGAGCGCTCAAATGGGTAGTATTGCATAGAACACTTCGTTTTCCAGGGCTACGTGCAAAAGGAGGTGCCCCGATGGCAACAACATTTACCGGCTTTAGAACACCTTCGAAGTTGGGAGCGTATCTTGATGATATAATCTTCCCCTGCTCCCGTTACGAAATACTGCGCTGCGCGGAAGAGAATGAGGCTCCCGATGCGATTCTGGACGCAATCGAAAGCCTGCCAGAGCGCAGGTATTGGAATGTCAAGGAAATCCTCGGCAGGTTCGAAANNGATTTTGTAATAAGCGTTTTTTTTACATATATCGCGTGATAATTACGCTCATTCACGGCAAGCCTCGTGTAATTTTGCATTTCGCGGTTGTATATTGTTCTGCTATACTGTCCCTGTAGACACTTTATTGTATATTCGAGGCTTTGCGACTTATGATAATACGCAAGTCCGCATGGAAGTTTTGCGTTCCCATCCTGCTTGTCATCGTAGTATTCCTATCTATTTTCCAATCGCCGGGAATGGCGCGCGAAAAAGTGGAACTGCGGCTTTGGAATGTTCCAGATAAGGCTATTTCCGACCCTCGCATGGTGGCCATGCGCAGAGTGTTTGAGGAGTTTTGTCGCACACACCCGGAGATCAGAGTAAAAGTGCTCTCACCTCTCGCGGTTCAAGAGGGACCCAGCCAGGAAAGCACCGAATTTCTGGCAATGGCAGGCGGTGTCGCTCCCGACGTGCTAACTCCTTACGTTCGCAAAATTCCCGCGTATCGGCAGCAGAAGTTCTGCTATCCGCTCAATCATTACCTTGCCGAGTATCGGGAACAGACGGGGAAACCATATACTGGAATTGCCGCGCCGAGCGCAGCCTGGGAACCGACTATCGACGGCAAATCCGTTATAGCGGTTCCACTGAATTTTTACGCTCTCGCGCTGCAGTGCGACAAGGCGGCTTTCGCCAGGGGCGGGCTTGCCGGACGCGCGCCTAAGGATTGGGACGAGCTTTATAAATTCGCCCGGCATCTTACAAGAGACCCCAAAAAAGAACCGAATTCCAAGCCGGGTGACCGGCAGCAATATGGGCTTTCCATGCTTACTGGTTTTGCCGCCGGATGGCATTTTGTGGACTATGTATGGCTGGCGGGCGGCGATGTCGTGCGATCTTATTATCGCAAGGGCGACTCTCTTTTACCTACTCCACCGCCGATGGCTGACTATAAAAGCCTCAATGTCTCAATTTCGGATTCCGCCGCATATTATCCCAAGCTGGCAAAGACGGAGGAAACTCTGCATAAACTCGGCGTGCCTGCGGGGTATTCGGCTTACGACCTCGAATGGCGGATGGTCACAAACGAGCCGAAAGCCATGCGCGCATTCTATTTCTATAGAAAGCTCGTACACCAGCCATGGATTCGCAACGGCGACCATGAGTTCGACATCACTACGGAGATGCTCAAGTCTGGCAAAGCCGTAGACCCGCAGACAGGCAAGGTATTCGACCTATACAACCCGTCTATTAAAAAAAGAATCTACTGGGGTGTCACCCAGGCAAAGGACAAACAATCCGGCAGACTGGTGGATGCGACCACCACATACGCTATGCAGATTTTCACACTGAGCAATGCCGATACGTTCGATCAGAACCAGTATTTTATCGCGCCGATGCCCGCGTACAAAGGTGAAAGCCATGTGGCATTCATAGCCGGTGAATATCTCGCGATCAGTGCCGGTATCAGGGCTGAAGATAAGCCGGGTCGACGCAGCGTTAAGGCTATCCGGGATGCAGCCTGGAAATATATAGAGTTTTGCACCGGTCCCGAGGCGCAGAGGATAACCGCAGAGACATTGATCGGCTACGGCCTCGGCGAGTTTGTCCGCCCATCCATTCTCCAGCAGATCGGATATACCGACCTGCTTGCGCGTCAGAGTCCATCGACACGGCAGCTTTGGGAAGATATAGAGACCCATGGGAGGGTCGAGCCATACTGCCCCGGCTGGACAAACGTGCAGACAAAAGAGCTGAACATGCCGATTGAAGCCCTTATCAATGACACACCGAATCCCATTACAGGCAAATTTCAGCTCGACCCTCAAAAAGTCATGGACGAGTCGGTGCGAAACGTAAACACGATGATACTGGGCAAAATGCCTGATTCCGAGGTGAAGCGCCGTTCGAGAATCGGCTGGATCATATTTGCCATAATGGCGCTCGCATTGATTTTGGCAGCCAATAAGGTCGTCAGACTCGCCATGGGCAGCCAGGCAAAAATCGATGACAACGAAGGCTTTGGGGTCGGCGGCAACAAGGCGCGCAAACGGCTGTATGCCTGGCTTTTCTTGATCCCGGCGGTCGGCACCATAGTGATCTGGGCATATTACCCGCTCCTGCGTGGAATGCTGATGGCGTTCNNTACTCGGCGGTTCCAGCTTTGTCGGGCTGAGAAACTTTATCGAGGCGGCCAGCGAGCCTAAGTTCTGGCAATATCTGCTGCAGACTTTCCAATATATGATTATGCTCATAGGGCTTGGATTTCTTGCGCCTATAGGGCTTGCAATACTGCTCACGGAAATTCCGAAGGGTAAAGTGCTCTTCCGCACTATCTATTACCTGCCCGCCGTTACCACCGGAATAGTCACGTTGTTCCTATGGAAATGGCTGATGTACGATCCGACGGAATACGGAATAATCAACGCTTTGATCCTCTGGTTCAATTCACTGCCTCTTGTGCTGGCGGCGTTCTTGAAATTACTCGTGCTTGCTGCAGGTGTTCTTCTATCTGTCGCGCTTCTAATGCAGGCGACAGCATCGGTAAACTCCAAGCGGGAAAGATGGCTTGCAGGTNNGTGGAGCCTTGGGCACTGTTATTATCTTTTATTTAGGTCATCTTCTCGCCGTCGGCGGACTTCATGCGCTGCCACAAACCTTTGCGAGTAAGTTCAACTTCAGCATCCAGACATTCCTGAGGGACCCGAAACTTGCCATGCTGTGGCTGGTGGTGCCTGTTATATGGGCGAGCACCGGGCCGGGATGCCTTATATATCTAGCTGCAATGAAGGGCATTCCAGAGGAGCAATACGAAGCCGCCGACCTCGACGGCGCGGGTTTCTGGCAAAAGATCATAAATGTAATGTATCCGAACCTGCAGGCGCTTATAATTATCAATCTTGTCGGTGCGGTTGTGGGCGGATTCAAGGAGTCTAGCAACATCTTCTTGATGACCGGCGGCGGACCGCAGGACGTCACTATGACCACCGGGCTTTATATCTGGTATAACGCCTTTATGTTCCTCAATTTCGGCCTC
The DNA here is from genome assembly GCA_002431715.1 of Armatimonadetes bacterium UBA5829. Lineage (GTDB taxonomy): Bacteria > Armatimonadota > UBA5829 > UBA5829 > UBA5829 > UBA5829. Next base: position 2,372 of record DJHI01000022.1, on the reverse strand, counting down.
TCGACGGCCATGGCCTGGATTATGGGTGCGATACTCCTCGGTTTCACCTTGAAGCAGCTTCAGATACTCAACAAAATACAGTTCCGAAACACTTCGGTCGAACAGGAAGCAAAAGGCGGGAGAAGTTAATATGTCGCTTGTATGTATGGTGGGACGCAAGTCCCTTAAAACAAGGTTGATATTCTCAGGGATGTATTTACTGCTTCTTGTGGGAGCGGTAACGATGATCTACCCGTTCTTCCTGATGATATCTATAGCGACTACGGGCAAAGGCGACCCACTGGATTTGAACCCAATCCAACCCTACTGGACAAACGATGCGGTTCTTTTTAAGAAGTATATATTCGACGCCGCTCCCATTGATACCTTGAGCGTGTGGTTCGGTAAGGATAACTGGTTTGTTATACGTGATATACAGTCTTCCGATTTCGATGAGATACAAAAATTGCCTGCAAGACAGCGCCATGCGGCGGCATCCGATGTGAAGTACTTCATCGCAAAGGTATGTCCGCCAGGGTTCAAGCATACATTATTCCTGGACGACAAAAACTCTGATAGCCCGCTTGCGATGCAGACCGAGTATTTCAACTGGCTGAAATCCAAGTATAAAACAGTCGCCGCGGCAGACAAAGCATATACTGATACGGCTCAGACCTGGGAAGAATTCGGCGTGCCGTCCGAACTGCCGCACCGCAAACCGGGCAGCTCGTGCCGTGCTCAAGACTGGCGTGAGTTTTTGGAGACCCGCAGTCCCGAACGAACTTCATTATTCGACGCTAACACTGAGCTTTATAAATTCCTGCGCACAGCCGATATACCGAAGACCTTGAAAACAATACCTAGAGATTCATCGGGAAATCCGCTGCTCAGCAAGATAACATACGATGACCTGGCCGCGGGTAAGCTCGGCGACAAGCTGAAACTCGATTTCATGACGCACTATGCCTGGGCCAGATACATTCGGATAGATACGGCAAAAGCTCTGAGCGCATGGCGCGATTTTCTCGCTAACAACGGCAGATCTGTTTCAACTCCTTTGCCATCCACCGAACCTACTCTGGAAACTGAAGCAGCACTCTGGAACCGTTTCATTCAAAGCGGCTGCCCGCTTAATGCCATGAGTCTTATGCGACCTGAGGACAACTGGCGAAAGTTTCTCAGAAGCAAATATGCCAGCATAGATGGTGTAAACAACGCGTACGGCACGCATTACGCGTCCTTCGATACCGCACGTATACCTGTTGCCGTTTTTCACTATGACTCGTTTCTCAAGCAAAAGAGCGCGCTGCGCACTCAGTATCTGGTGCATAACTTCGCGGCCGTATTAAGCTACATCACCCTGCACGGCCATGCGTTGTGGGTAACCGTTATATTCATTCTTCTGACAATCGGCACCACGCTGACCGTCAATCCGCTGGCAGCCTATGCGATGTCACGCTTCAGGCTCAAAGAAACATATCATATTCTGGTTTTCCTGCTTGCGACAATGGCCTTCCCGGGAGAGGTGCTTATGATCCCCAGTTTCCTTATGATCAAAAGCTTCCCGCTGGGCCAATTGGCGATAGTGGCGGTGTGTATGCTCGGCTTTGTGCTGATTCAAAGGAAACTGGGCAAAAGAATGCCCTTAATAGTCAGCTTAACTGTAGCGGCGGCTATTACCGCGCTACTCGCAGGTTACGCCCTTCCACGCATCGCCTCAGCAATGCATATAAGCACATCCGTCAGCCTGATGAACACTTTCTGGGCGCTGGTGCTGCCGGGACTTGCAAACGGATACGGCATATTCCTCCTTAAGGGTTTCTTCGACAGCCTGCCGCC
>DJHI01000022.1:0-514 GCA_002431715.1 Armatimonadetes bacterium UBA5829 | reverse complement strand
CGGCGCGTTTATGCACGCATTTCTGGTGTGTCAGGACCCGAAGATGTGGACACTTATGGTATTTATCTATGAGTTCCAGCAGAAACATTTTATGCCGATGGTCATGGCATCGCTGGTTGTGGCGGCCATACCGACTCTGATTGTGTTCCTTTTCGCGCAGAACGTGATCTTGCGAGGTATTATCATTCCGACTTACAAATAAGGAATATCAGGTTCATCCGATACCGGGCTATTAGCAGCCATTTGTAACAACGTTTCAATCGGAAGCCTCTCGGAAAAGATAGACCCGAATGTTACTCTTATCCGGAGGATGACTAAAGTGGCGGTTGAAAGAATGGTTAACGGAATCGATCTTGAACGACTTGTCGATACCAGAAAGGCTTTAAAGGACAATCCCGAGGCTGCACAGGTAGTCTTTCGCGCAAAAAACAGATGGGACGAAGGCACACACTGCTGCACAACTGTTCAAGACTTCACTATTGCGGGCAAGGAAGATAAATCCAGGCCGAAACCG
>DJHI01000165.1:3726-6963 GCA_002431715.1 Armatimonadetes bacterium UBA5829 | reverse complement strand
CATACGCCAACGCGGACGACCTCATTCGAGATGTCGGTTTCAAACCCAATACCCCGCTCGAATATGGCGTCTCCAAATTCGTCGAGTGGTATAGGGAATACTATAAAGTCTAGTTGACCTCTATCACCCAACACCTATCATCCAATATCCATCTTGACTATCGAATACACGTTCGCGTAGAATTGGGGCAGGATGTTTGACGAAATTACCAGGAGCCTCGGGCCGGACGGGCGGTTTGCGCGCCTGTGCGAAGGTTATGAATATCGTGATGAGCAGTTGCAGATGGCTTCGGCGGTCGCCGATGCAATGCTGCACAAAGAGCATCTGCTCGTGGAGGCAGGGACGGGCGTCGGGAAGACCGTCGGCTACCTCACTCCCGCGGTGCTTTATGCCTCAGGCGTAAAGCCGATTATCATTTCGACCCACACCATCAACCTCCAGGGCCAGCTAATAAATAAAGACATCCCGCTCATGCAGCAGGTGATGGAGGATCATCCTTTCAGTGCTGTGCTTATGAAGGGCCGCAGCAACTTCCTCTGCCTGCAGGAACTCGACCACGCCGAGCAGTCGGTCATATATCATGAAGACCCGGTTTTCAAGCAGCTTAAAGAGTGGGCGTCTCAAACCCAGACCGGCGATGTCAACGAACTCGATTTCACCTTCTCCGACTGGTCTGAGGTCTGCTGCAACCAGGACACCTGCCGCCACCAGGAGTGCCCTTATAACTCGGAGAGATGCTTCTACTATAAAATGCGCCGCGCCGCCGAACTGGCGGATATCATTGTAGTCAATCATGCGCTTTTTTTCAGCGATCTGGGGCTGAAGCTGAACGATCCCAAGAACGGCATCCTGCCCGATTACGGCGCTGTGATCTTCGACGAGGCTCACCATCTGGAGGATGTGGCGAGCGACATCTTCGGGATCGAGTTCTCCAACTATCGCATTCCGCAGCTTATCAGCCGCATCCGCAAACGGCGGGACATCGACATAGCCCAGGGCGAGCTTGAATATATTCTCAGTCTGAACAATTCGCTCTTTGGCTCGTTCGATACTATGTATAAGTCCGAGTTCTTCTTCGACGAGCTGTTCGAGTCAGTCGAAAAGCGAACTGTGGACGAGTCCGTGAACCAGCTTATAACGCACCTCGACGGACTGAACACTGCCCTGCTCGCTCAGGACACCGAGGATAACCCTGAACTAAAGGATCGCCTGGACGGCTACCGCAACATGCTCGCTCGACTCCGCGGGGAGCTCTCCGACCTATTCTTCACAGATCAGCCGAACTATTTCAAATGGTGCGAAAAGCCATCGGGCGGAAAGTTCGTGAGCTGTTATCTTCATCTATCGCCCGTGAATGTAGCCGAGTTATTACACGATTCGCTCTGGGGCAACCCCGAGTCCATTATCGCCACCTCCGCGACTCTCTCCAACTCGGGCACGTTCTGCTATCTCAAAAAGCGACTAGGCACGCCGGATTGCAATGAACTCATCCTGGGCTCACCTTTCGACTTCGAGAGTCAGGCGATGTTATATGTGCCCGATGATCTCGCATTTCCATCGAGCGCGCCGGAATATGCCGACGCCGTCTCGGGCAAGATTCGCGATCTTCTCCTGGCCTCCAACGGCCGCGCGTNNTAATGAGGTCTTCAATCGACTGGTCGATGTTGTCCCATTCCGACTCCTCAAGCAGGGCGAGATGTCTAACGACCGCCTCATCGCCGAGTTCCGCGAGAACGATGACACCTGCCTGATGGGCGTTCACTCATTCTGGGAGGGCGTTGACGTTAAGGGCGAAAGGCTCTCATGCGTGATTATAGATAAACTGCCCTTCGCAGTCCCCGATACTCCCACCAATAAAGCCCGTTGCGAGCAGATCGAGAATGAGGGCGGAAACTGGTTTGCCGAATACGCCGTCCCTCAGGCTCAAATCCGACTCAAACAGGGTTTCGGACGCCTCATCCGCACAAAGTCCGACCACGGAATAGTCGCCATCCTCGACTCCCGAATCCACAAAAAGTTCTACGGCAAAGAGTTCCTCAAATACCTCCCGCGATGCAAGGGAACGAAGAAGATTGAGAGAGTTGAGAAGTTTCTTAAAGTGGAGGGCGGAGAGCAGAGAGCGGAAAGCCCGGAATAGCGGAGAGTGGAAAGTCCAGAGGCAAAAAGCACATATCTTCATATATACTTCGGATTGTTTTGCAATATCGATATTTCTTGGCTATAATACGTCTGTTCAATATTACATTATGACTGAGAGCCGACAGTTCAGGCTGGGAGATGCATATGAAATTTAAAATCGACACTAGCGGTATGGATAAGATGATGGAAGCTGCTGAAAAACTGGAGAAAACAAAAGTCTCTTTCGATGAGCTATTTACCGCTAATTTCATGAAGAAGTATACTGATTTTACTTCTATGGAAGCGTTCTGCGATGCCGCTGGAATAAAGACCGAAGAGGATTTCAGAGCAATGCCAGAGTCGACATTAGATGCTCATGTTGCAAAAACAACAAGATTCAGTAATTGGGATAATATGCTTGCAAAGGCAGGCGAAGAATATATTGCTAAGCAATTGGGATTTTAATACGCTGCGGAAATGACGTTCACTGCTTTAGCTGAGATTTCAGCAAAATCTAATTCCCGCAGCATAAAATATTCTATATAGACGTGGGTTCGTTTCGGGACTGAAGTCCCGAAACACCACACCAAACCTATCGCATCTGTCATCCCGAGCAGAGCCGAGGGATCTGCTTTGAACCAGTCGTACAGCTCTAGTCCAAGCATTTATGAAACCGAACACTTCTGCGCAAAGCAGATTCCTCACGTTCGTTCGGAATGACGAAACTGGAACGTTTTATAGATTTGCAATCGGTTTCTGCTATTATATGCTGCGGGAATGACGTTAACTACTTTGATTGAAATTTTCGCAAAGTCTAATTCCCGCAGCACAAAATATTCTATATAGACGTGGGTTCGTTTCGGGACTAAAGTCCCGAAACACCGATCTGCCTTTTCCATATAAAATCCCTCCAGACATCCCTGCCTGGAGGGTAATCGCCAGCCTCCAGGTAAGATGGAGGAAGTTTTTTAGAGCTTATCGCCATAACGTAACGGATCGACATACCTCGCGAGTTTACCCTCAGGAAGTTGTTCTGAACTATCAGTATCGTCTGTACCGAAATCGCAGTTGAAATATGCAGGCTCACCAGCCTTGGGAGCCGGAGTATTGATGGGATTG
>DJHI01000165.1:1633-3668 GCA_002431715.1 Armatimonadetes bacterium UBA5829 | reverse complement strand
GCCGTTCTTCAGCCCATCTAGTTCCTGAAAGTGCCAACCGGTTCGCTCATAAAGAACTATTTGATCCGCATTATAGGCAAAGTCTGCCTCATTCCGGCAAGCTTTCTTGCACCCCTCGCCATACCAGGCTTTGTCGACAGCCAACTTCCACCAGTATGAGACTGGCCTGTCTCCAGTGTCTTCATAAGCGGGATCGGACGGGCAGAATAGAATATCTTTATTCTTCATATGGTCATAGAGCACTTGAGTATAGGTCTGAGGTCTGGATTTAGGCGGCAATTCACCGGTTTTGGTAGTGAATTTCAGAAAGTCTTTCCGATTCCATTTCTTTGAATGATTAACCAATGCAGACGATGGCAACTGATTGTCATAATCTCCCCAGTAGAGCTGAAGAGCAACAGCCAGGCTTTTCAAGTTATTTTGGCAATTAGATTTTCTTGCAGAGCACGGCCTTTGTGCAGCAAATATCGGAAATAATACTGCCGCCACAACCAGGATTATGACCAGAATTGCAAGAGCTTCCCAGATGGTGAAACCATAACGCTTGTTGTGTGTTTGCATTTTCTGTTCCTCCTTTTAAGGCGTAATTGCTATACGCTGGTAATTAACATTCTTTGCGTCCGCTGTGTCATACCACTGCTTGGTCTTCGGATCCCAACATTTATCCTTTGTGAGCCTTTCCGGAAGAGTATCACTGTAAAACAGCTTCACATGCCCATCGGCAAAGAGTATATGAGAGGCATTATGATGCAGGTTCGCTTCGGNNTTCGGTATCTCCAAGCAGTTTATCGTGACCTGTAAGAAATGGGGAAATCGGAACCTTTTTGCTCGTCCATGTAGTGTCATTTGTCGGTCTGAGGTCGGAATCAAGTAGCCGATCAGACTCACGTATCATCATCAGGTTTGAACTTGTTCGGATAATCCTCTCTTTCTTTTCAATCAGGTTTCGATTGAATACATAGGTCACCGCGGCAGTTTTTGATTTCGTAGAAGGTGTTGGATACGTTGCTGCCTCAGGACATTTCCAAATAGATGCTGGATCATTCTGCTCGGTCACCGGCTCGACATATGCATATAATCCCTCGACCCAATTCACGCCGTTCTTAAATCGAATCGGTTTGCCGGTCTGATCAAAACTCAAAGGGCTTAGTTTTACGCCGGCTTCAATTCCACCCAGCTTTCCATTTGGCAGATAAGGTCGGTTGGTTGGAAAAGTATCATCCCAATCGGCCAGGTACATCTTGAGAGCTCTGCCGATTTGAGTTAGATTTGACGGGCAAGTATTGTAATCCACGTAGCGCACGGGTCTCATCATCGGAAATAATATGGCAGCAAGAACAATCAGCATTATCATCACAAGCATCAGATTGAAAAGCCACGAACCGCGATCCGATCTCCTCAATTGCTTAGAAGTCACTTGCGTCTTCATAACACATCCTCCTTCAGCAGGCTGATTGCTATACTCCATAGACTTCACATCCGGCAAAAATGTTCGAGAGGGGTATATAGCAAAAAGCTATTTCTTGCAAAAGGAGACGACGATGAGGAAATACGCGATTCTTACGGCGCTGGTAATTCTACTGGCGCTGGCCTGCTCGATGGCACTCGCTTTGTCCGTAGGCAGCAAAGCTCCCGACTTTCAGCTCAAAAGCGTAGACGAAAAGAGCACTATCAAACTCTCGGACTACTCCGGCAAGCCGACCCTTGTTGTCTTTTGGGCGAACTGGTGCCCTCACTGCCGCACTGAACTGCCTGTAATCCAGAGAATCTACAGCGACCTTCACGAAAAAGGCCTGCAGGTGATCGGAGTCAACCTGGACCGCACAGTAGGCGACGCGAAAGGCTTTATGAACAAGAACAACATCACATTCCCCGTCGCATTTGCCGGAACCGATAAAGGCGCAAAGGTTGCAGACTCTTATGATGTAACCGGCATACCGGCCACTTTCGTAATCGATAAAACAGGCCAAGTCAAAGCAATCTTCAGAGGAGATGTAACCGAAAAGACAATACGCGATGAGCTGAAAAAACTTGG
>DJHI01000165.1:0-1624 GCA_002431715.1 Armatimonadetes bacterium UBA5829 | reverse complement strand
TTGGTTTATAACCATAAATGGATGCCCGGCAATTGACAGCTTGAGACCGCCGCTCGTATAATTACTGGGCATTCATATGGCATCATCCAACGTTTCACTCATCATACCGCTCGACCAAGCACAGCCGGGCCGCAGAGCAGGCAAGAAAGCGATTAACCTCTCCAGGTTGATCGCTGCGCATTTTGTCGTACCCAGAGGATTTGTAATCAGCGCCGACGCATATCGCTCCCACCTTTGGGCAAGCGGAGCCAGAGAGGCTGCGTCAAACGCCGTCGAAGCCGAGGACCGCGAACAGGTCCGGCAGGCGATCATCTCCACGGAAATTCCCGAAGACGTGTGGTCGGCCGTAGCCGACGCCTATGGGCGCCTGTCGCTCCAGTTGGGATTCGAGAACCCGTCCGTGGTCGTTCGACCGTCGGCTATAGAAGACGGCCTCTCCGAAACGTGCTTCTCAGGCGCATATGAAAGCATTCTCAATGTCTCGGGACGTGAAGCGCTCAAAATGGCTATAAAGCGCGTGTGGGCCTCGCTCTGGTCGGGTAAAGCGGCGGCATATCGAATGCGCTACGGCATCACAGCCGAGCCCGCCATGGATATCATCATCCAGCAGATGATGGACGGACAGTGGTGGGGAACCACTCTCACGGCAGACCCCGTGACCGGCAACAGAAACCGGGTTATAGTGTCATGCTCCTCATCCGCCGGAGCGACCGACCTCTCCTGTCATATGGTGGACTTGCACGCTCCGTCAGTCATCACAGGCGACAACAAACCCGACGGCTCACCCGGTTCCGACCTAATTACGCTGCTCGCCGAGAAGGCTATTGTAATAGAAAAGACCTTGGGCTGTTCGGTCGAGGTGGAGTGGACATACGAGCTCGACAGGCTGTGGATACTTCAGGCGAACCCGATTAACGATCTCCCGCCGTATTTTCCTTACGATGAAAGCGCCGAGCCAAATGTCGTATGGAAAAGATTGTCATCAGATCCCGTATCATTCGTCATGAGGCCGCAACTGCGCGATATCGAGCGTCTGCAGGTTATCAACGGCTACGCATATGAAATGCAGTCCTCGGAACCCACTAATGCAGGCAAAGAGATGGCTGAAGGCTTCAAACTGCTCGAAGATTGGGAAAGCAACGCGCGTAAACCACTTGAAGCCAACTCAGCCGAAGACATCATAAAACTCGCTGGACAATTATCGGCCGAGGTAGTCGAACTGCTCGGATGGATGAGCAGGGCAAGATATTTCGGAAACAGGTTCTCTCATCGGCTCCGCGAGATCGTCGAGATGTTAAAAGACACAGCGACCTATTATGATCTTCTCGGCGGACTGCCTGGTCGGGTGATAATGCGGGACGCAAGGATTCAAGAGCTTGCTGATCAGTTCAGGGCAGCCGAAAAGACCGGCCGGATAGATGATCCGAACTGGCGCAGAAGCTATAAGATCGATGTCGAGAGCTTCGCACGCGATTATGGCTATGCGTTTCTGAATCCGGGTCAGTCGCTCGACCCATCGGCCTGGGAAAGTTGGGTTGAAAACAGCGATATAGTGTTCAGGAAGATCGCGGCGATCAACCGCTGCGAGTCCCATACGAGCCTTATAACGCTTCACTGCGCCGCT
>DJHI01000136.1 GCA_002431715.1 Armatimonadetes bacterium UBA5829 | reverse complement strand
ATAAGTTTATCTCCGATCTGTGCGCCTTTATTTGTCATTACATCTTTGGGATTTATAAGCCCTAATACGCACAGGCCATATTTAGGCTCGGGGTCATCGACTGAGTGACCGCCGACTATACTTACGCCTGCCGCGGCGGCCTGGTCCGCTCCGCCTTTAAGAATCAGTTCCAGTTTATCCAGAGCTCGATCTCGACCTGGATATGCTACAACGTTAAGAGCAACTATAGGCCTGCCGCCCATTGCATAGATATCTGAAATAGCATTGGTGGCGGCGATACGCCCGAACTCATATGGGTCATCCACTATCGGAGTAAAGAAGTCGAGAGTGAGAACAGCGGCGATGTCATCGGTTATTTTATAAACGGCGGCGTCATCGGACGTGCCTAAATCGACAAGCACATTTGGATCGCTCACCATAGGCATCTGTTTCAATACCTGTTCGAGCTGCTTAGGGCCGAGCTTGCAGGCACAGCCGGCTCCGTGCGAAAGAGAGGTCAATTTAAAATCATCGTCGTGCATGCAGAAGTCTCCTATGATAATTTAATGGCTAGATTATATCACTTCTACGCAAATTTAGATGCAAACGCTCTTCTCTTATGCTTATTTTTTGCTTAAGTCACAAAGAAAAATAATAATCATACTGTGAAATACTATGGAAATGGTTGCGCCTTTCCGATAATCGATATGGCAACTGATAACACAACCATTAAATACGGCATACATTGAGGCGCTCGATGGCATATAAAGGATATCTTTCTTCTGCACACATTCTTGTAATTGATGACGACCCTGAAACAGTGGAAATGCTCTCGGAAGAGCTGGTCAGCTATAAATACAAGGTAAGCGTGGCTACCGATGCGCAGACCGCTCTGGAAATGATCAAATCTCACAATTATGATCTGATCTTGTGCGACCTCTACNNCAGGGCATTACCGGTTTGCAATTAACAAAGAGTATAAGCCGTATTCATCCTCATATACCCATCCTTATGATAACTGCATTCGGAGATATTGCAGCGGCACGTGAAGCGCTTGCAGCCGGGGCGTCCGACTTTATTGCCAAACCTGTCGAGTTGCTGAAGTTACCGATCATACTTGAAAATAACCTCCAGCGGAAAAAGATCGAGGCAAAACGCCTGTCCGAAGAGCGTGCCGATGTGCTTTTCAAAGCTCTCAAGGCTCTGGCCGCTGCTATCGATGCCAAATCGAATTATACGGGCTGCCGGTCCGCTCATATGGCGGGACTCTGCCTGGAGATCGGTCAGGAGATGGGATTCTCCGAAGACAGGCTCAACACGCTGGAGCTTGCAGCTTATATTCACGATGTAGGTAAGATTAACACTCCCGATACCGTCCTTGCAAAGAATGGAAAACTCTCCGACGATGAGTGGGTCGATATTCTCAAGCACCCGGGACTCGGAGCTGATTTCCTTTCAGGAATAGATGAGCTCGCGGAGGTTGCCTCCATTGTAAGACACCACCATGAGCATGTGGACGGCTCGGGATATCCAGATGGGCTTAAAGGTGAGGCAATCCCGCTGCTGGCTAGAGTTTTATGTGTGGCCGACTCTTTTGAGGCTATGATCTCGGATAGACCTTATCGACCTGCTCTCTCATATCACGTCGCTCTTGATGAACTCAAAAAGAACTCAGGCACACAGTTTGATCCAGACGTGATAGAGGCGACTGTACGCGTAATAGAGAAAATCATCGCCGACGATCACAGAGAAGCTGCTTGATACGCGCCTGCCACATCGAGTATACAAGCATCACTCGAAATGACAGGCGCAAGAGATTCCTCATAATTTGCCGCTAAAGCGGATAGGATGTCGCTGAAAGCCCGTTATTTATGTAGTCGATCCGCACTCGCAGGTTTTTTGCGCCGTCCACTACCGGCAGATTGAACGTATAAGGCGGGCATCGTCTGGTCTGGGAATAGAGTTCCGCGCCGTTAAATGCCAACACAGTTACCGTCACGCATTTAACACCCGGTATATTGCCGGGCATCCCCACTTTTATCACTCCATTACTGACTTTTATCTTGGGAGGAGGCGCATTGTAATAATCACCCGGTAGAGGATCGAACATGCCTGGAGGTGGTCCGCCCTCAAGATCCGGGAATATATATGGGCCGTAGCCCTGTCCGAGGTGACCTGTCCCATACCCGTACCTGCCCCAGTCTTTTGCGGGTATATAACGGTGGAAATAATCGGCTCCAAGATCAGTTGGATATCCGACACCGGAACCGAAATGCTGGTACTGACCGCCGCCGGACAGCGCACCATCGTAGGAGTTGTAGTCTAAATTTCCGAGATCGGCTGCAACCGCCCCGACCGAACCAAATGCCGCTAACAACACTATCAATGTGAGAACAGGTAATGGTTTTTTCATTGCCATGCTCCCCCTTGTTCATCGATATATCATTAATAGTGTTGTACGATTCCCCGCTTTTTACGCCTCTGCCGGAAGTCTATATATAACCCTCTTCACGGCGGGCTGTATGGATTCCAATGATAATGACTACTATGACTACAACAGCAATAACCCCGACAAACCAGAACGGGGCTCGCTTAGCCGAATGTTTGGAAGCAGAAGGCTGTTCACTGAGACCCAAAAGCGGGCGTGGGTTCACTTTGCCGGTTATTACGGCTTCTCTGAACCATTTATTGAACTTCTTGTCGCCTGCTTTTTCGATCATATAGTGAAAACTCTGGAGTTTCTGCTTGTAGGTGTCATCAAGTTCGACCGTCTTGCCAATCATAACGCCGATCTGGTCTTTAGAGGGCTGCCCGTAGAATTTGCGATCCTTATCAGTGGAGAAATGGACCGCGCTTCCCTCCTGAAACCAGAAAGGCAGAGGGTTTGGAGAGGCGAGGGTTATATAGGCATGAACCAGTTCATGAGCCAGTATGTCATCATACTCTTTATGAAGGTCGGTGTGAATAATGGCAATATATCGTCCACCTATAGTTACGCCTGAGATATTGGGATTTGCAAATGCACTCTGGAGAACCGCGGGCAGAGACTCGCGCTTGAAAGTCTTTGCCAGCACTATATCGGCGGGCGGCGGTATTTTCACTACCTCGCGAAGCTTTACAACGGATGAAACCTTGCTTGTGGTCAGATCGATCTTTTGAGCGCCTTCGAATGCCTTTTCAAGAGCCACCGGATCGAAAACCGCATCGGCAGCCACCGCGCCTGCCATGAGGATGAGGTAAATGAAGATCGAGCCAAACGACAATAATCTGGTCATCATTTCCTCCCGCAGTGATTGGATCAGATAAGCTTATTATACTATATTTTGTAGTTATTTATCTGAGGCGGCACCGGCGCCGATCTCGCGCTCTATTTTGGCCTGCATTGAAAGTGCAAACGAGTTTCCCGGCTGAAGTTTCAATGCCAGTTTCGCTTCTTTTAGGGCGGTATCGTAGTTTTTCTGCCTGTATTCGGCATAGGCCAGGTCCATATGCACTACAGGATTTTGCTCATCCAGTTCTTTGGTGAATTTATCCTTATCAACAGGAACGACCAGAAGCGCCCAGAACCCTTTGCTCCTCCAGAGTCTTTCGCACTCTGAATAGCTTAGTTCTTTGATATTGTCGTAATATGGGTCCATTACGGTAAATTTGGACGATGCATCATCGTAACCGGTCAGCACGCGGTAATGGCCTGAGGTATCTATTATGCTGTTCTGCTGCAGGGCTATCACCGGAACTCCCATAGCGATCTTGCTCTTTGCATCCTGAATGCTCGTATTCCATGAATAGGCGGAAAAACCTTTGGAACGGGCATAGATGAGCATATCGGCTCCATTGGTTGCATTGCTTGCCGGGTCATAGACCTTTTTTCCGACTTCTTCCTGAGTTGTAGTCGAACCGTAGTAATTCAATACACACGTCAGGGCCGCAGGGCCGCAGTAGTTGGTCATCTGCTTGATCCTCTGAAGACCCTCCAAGTGATTTGCGCTCTTGAGTTGCGCTGAAGCAAAGCTGTTGAAGACGAACAGGCTGAGCGCTATAAGAATAGTTGTGCTTGTAGGCTTACGATAACTCATTTTAGTAATCCTTGCTAATGGATGTGTTCCAGTGGCATTACTGGGAGTAAACAGCAGTGTCTGATTTCATTATAGCAGGGATAATTTGTGGCGCAAGCAGAACAGCTTTATGTTGACATAGACATTTTTGTGATTTACATGCTGAGCAATGAGGATAAAACAATCGGCTGTCTGATGTATGTGGCTGAATTTAGCATTTCCGATGTGTATATTTATCGGTTGTGTAGGCAGGTTTCAGATAAAAAGCCTAAAATATCACAAAATATTTGGCGACAGGTATAATGATCGCGGACTAACTTGCCTATAATTTGAGCAAGCACAAACCTAACTTCATCTTTTCACCTTCTCTTGGTGGCCCGTCTCATAGAGGCGGGCTTCGTTTTATTGATTCCACCGCATCTTCTATCTCTTCATAACAGCAAAGCTCGGATTCTATGCGGGTAATGTGGAGGATTTTACTTAGAAGCCCATGGCAGCCCACGAGCAGCAGTCTTCTTCCCAAACTCTCGAGGGCTATCTTTGTGGAGAGCATAGCGGCAACACCCGTGCTGTCTATATATTCGAGGAGGTGAACGTCCATTATGACGTTGCGCCTGCGGTTCAGGAGTTCCTGCATATCCAGTATGAAACCGGGCGCGGAGGAAGCATCCAACTCACCGACCAGGCAAGCTACCGATAGATCGCATTCATCGAGATCAGTGGCCCAGGTAGTAAATATCTCTCCGTTCTCGGAAACAGACATCTCTTCCTCCGAGTCAAGGACTGCGATTCAGTGCAATGTATACCTGAATACAAAGATCATCTAAACCTGAACACAATGCCTGCAAGGATAAAACATAAAATGCCCTCCGGCTTGTCCAGCGCAGAGGGCATCTAAGCAAGTTTACAATAATAATTACCAGTGGATATTCGGGAATCTATCGATTCGAAGATAAATCAATGCTAATACAACAAGAATTCCGAATGCGACTATCTGCTCATGGTTTGCGCAGACCTGCGACCATTTGGCGCGCCTGGACTCGGACTTGGAATATGGTTTTAATCGAGGCATCCAGCGGTGAACTTCGCTGCAGTAGTCCTGATAGTGCGGTGCGAATATCTCGCACAATCGGCGCTCTTCACGCCTGACTCGAAGATTGCCGTATATGGAATACAGGACGATGAAGCCCACTATCAGGTAGGGATTTCCAGTCATTATGAATATGCCGAGGCCGACAAAGAACCTG
>DJHI01000096.1:6579-11659 GCA_002431715.1 Armatimonadetes bacterium UBA5829 | reverse complement strand
CTGGTGGTACCAGGAAGGCTCTCCAAACCTTAAGAAACAATTCAGAGCGGCTTGCGTTCTAGTAGAAAGATCGGCATTACCTTGTTCGACGGCATTTCTATGAGACCTGTATAGGTGCATCAGGAATCCGAGTCTGAAATGGCGGGAACTCGGAACAGAGGGAGAGCCTACCGCTTGATAATATTTCTTCAGGTCACGCAATAAAGAGAGGTTTCGGCTCTCGTTCCCACAAATTCGAGCTATCCACCATTCGCCGCGCTGGAATTCTTCATCGGTAACGGGAAAACGCGCAATGAGGTGTCTGGTGGAGGCTGCAAGAACGGTTCTGAGACTCTCTGAGCTGGGACTGTCGCATTTCATCATCACACCGTTACCCCACATATCCAACTCGCGAGGCTCTATGGTTAAATCCGATGTTATCTTACAAACGCTCCTGACAACTTCATCAAAGTCATTCGGATGGGATGTGGTAAGCACATCCAGAATAGTCCAGTGCGGAGTTTCACCCCAAGCTGTCACTTCACCTCGTAAATCTAGAGGATACATCAGTTCATACAGCGGATCATCAGGAGCGCACTTGCCTGCCCAAAATTGTTTCATCCATTGCGCGTAGTCGCCTTCCTCAGCAACTATATATACTGCTCTCATTGTTTCCATACCATTTATTTTCTCATGTGATTTTGCTATTCCTTCGGGGTAAATAGGACTTGACAATCGAACAAGTGTTCGATACAATCCTAATAAGATACACTACGCATGAGGTATTAAGGCGTGGAAACAGCGGCGATCGACGAGGGAATTCGCGTTGGAGCAGCATTTGATAAAGGCAAAGCAAAGCCTATTTGGTTCCTCTGGCGGAACCGTTACTATAAAGTCGGAGCTATAAATTTCGCCTGGAGCAGCGACTGCGGTTCCGCGAAGATCAGGCACTACTCGGTGACAGCAGGCGCCAATATGTACGAGCTGTGTTTCAACTCACTAACTTTAGAGTGGACATTGAGCAAAGTGTGCTCGGGATAGGTTAGGTCACAGGCTTGGAAGAACGAACGATCATACTTGTGGATATGAATGCGTTTTTTGCCAGTGTCGAGCAACAGAGCAATCCGATGCTGCGAGGCAAGCCTGTACTTGTGGGTGGGAGTGTTGCTAAGCGTTCCGTGGTCGCTGCGGCAAGCTATGAATCACGCCCATACGGAATACATTCGGGAATGGCAACATTTGAAGCGATTGCAAAGTGTCCCGATGCGATACTCATCAGCGGCGACCCTACAAAATACTCAGATACCTCAAGGCGAGTTTTCGATATCTGCGGCGAATATACCGATATGATGGAAATCTATTCAATTGATGAATGCTTTCTTGATGTTACATGCACTCAGCATATGTTCGGCGGCGCATGGGAGATCGCCAGGAGTATAAAAAGAAGAATTCGCATTGAATTAGGCCTTACCTGCTCGATTGGAATTGCTCCTAATATTATGCTATGTAAAATCGCTGCCAATATGCAAAAGCCTGACGGATTGGTTGAGATAGAGTGGGAAGAGGTCAAGGCTCTGCTTGAGAACCTGCCTGTCGGAAAGCTGCATGGTGTCGGCAATAAGTTGACGGCACAACTGGAAAAAATGGGCATAAAGACTGCCGGGCAGCTTGGTCGAACTCCAAAAAATGTGTTGAAGCTGTCATTCGGCGTATACGGAGAAGCCCTTCACGATATGGGCAATGGAACATACAATCCTGCGCTGATCCCTTATCACAGCAGGCCCGATATAAAATCTGTAAGTCACGCTTACACACTCAGCCGCAACACTAGAAATATCGACCTGGTGCAGAGGCATCTATTGAGGCTGTCGGAGATGGTAGGGCGAAGACTCAGAGAGCAGGAATTTGCCGGCAAAACGATCACTTTGGTTATCAGATATTCCGATATGCATACATACACTTATCGGAAGACCTTTCCGCTTTATTACGACGACGGATTTGAGATATATCAGGCAGCGATGTCTATTTTGAGACAGCATTCTTCAGATAAGCGTGCGATCAGACTTGTCGGCGTATGTGTGTCCGGTCTTGCAAAAAATGCCCACCAGATGAACCTCTTTACCGATCCTCACGCCCGAAAACTATTATCGGCCATCGATGCTATCAATGACCGATATGGTGAGTTTGCAGTAAAGCGAGCGTCTTTGGTAGGCATTAAAGCCTTTGAAAAGACTCACGGTTTTGGCAGAAGAGAACCAACTCCTCATTAGAACTCTGGCGGGAGATCTTTTATCTCAGCATATGAGAAAACCGGGCCATCCAGACAGACGAATTTGCTGCCGATGTTGCATCGCCCACACTTACCTATGCCGCACTTCATCTTCATCTCGAGAGTAGTGTATATCTGCTCATTTGTGAAGCCGAGATTAGCAAGTTCGACAAGCGCAAATTTGATCATAATAGGCGGTCCGCAAGTGATCGCGATGGTATTATCAGGCTTGGGAGCTAGTTCCTTTAAGTAGCCTGGGACATGGCCGACATGATCTTTCCAATCATCATCACCCTGATCGACCGTGAGATACAGCTTGCCCTTAGTGTTCCACTCTTCGAACTCATATTTGTAGCAGAGGTCGCCTGGTGTGCGGCCGCCGTAGATAGTGCTGATGTCGGCGTAATCGGATCGATTGTCCAGGCAGAAGTTCAAGAGTGAGCGCAGCGGAGCCATTCCGATTCCGCCGCCTATAAAGAACAGGTTCTTGCCTTTCCATTCATTATATGGGAACCAGTTGCCCAGCGGAGCCCTGATGCCGACAACATCACCCTCGCTCATCTCATGAAGAGCGGATGTAACGGAGCCGAAGCGCTTGACGGAAAACTCGATATAGCCTTTTCGGGTCGCGCTGGAAGTAAGGCAAAAGGTGGATTCCCCTACCCCAAACACCGAGACCTCCTGGAACTGGCCAGGCTCGTAATGGAAGTTATCCCGAAGCTCCTCATCCTGGAAGACGACTCTGAATGTCTTAGTATCAGAGGTCTCCTCGATTATCTTCTCGATAACGGCCAGCTTAGGCTCGTACGGATTACATGTGCATTTATGAGTGCTTGTTTTTTCAGTTGTTTGTATCATGTTCTCACCATTTAATGATGGCTCACCCCAATGGTAAACTATCCAATATGAAGCATTATAATTTCAAAGTATGCTAATAGACAACCCAAAATCCCAGAAATTATAGATAGTAATCCGCAGACTAATGAGTACCGGCAATTATTGTCAAATCCAACAATAAAAGCGCGCGCACCAAATATAAAGCATAGAGCAGAAGGTAAAAAACCAATGTACATGATAGCAGGTACTGGTTTATGACCAGCTCCAACCCAGCTGGAAATCGCCGTCGAAATATGGGCTAAAATGATAACCCAAACATACGTCACTGGCAAATTAAGCAGCGCAGCAGTTATGGCCTGATCACCAAAAGCCCTATAATTCTGCTCATCGGACATGGTTGACTCGAATTCTTTCCTTTTGCTGCAACTCAACATTTTGCTACTGTAAATACAGGCTATTCAATAAATTTTTGACCATACATCTTTATTTTATTCCACCCACCCTAACTCAGTCAAATAAACCGGATAAGTGCTAAACCGGTAGCTCATACAGCACTTTTTTCTATATTGGAGCGGAAAGATATAAGTGAGGAGTTGATGCAATATGCTGGTCGCTTTAATTGATGTGATTAGCTGCGAAAATCCGAAATGCAGGGATTTCGCGAAGATCATCCCCGAAATGCGCGGCGTAAGTTCCTACTACTGCCCCGTTTGCGGCAACATCAGCTATCCGCGAACGGTTGATGCCTCGATTGCGGCCTCCCCGATTCGCTTTAAGAATTATTTGCAACTAGAACTGGGGCTGGTGGAAATTATGTCCACAAAGTAAACGTAATAGGCAGCATTTGCTGCCTATTACGTCTTAAAGGCGATATAAATAGGGTAAACAATTGGGGATATGGAACCATTTGCCGATCGAAAACAGGCCGGAAGAGCTTTAGCCGACGCATTAGCTCATCTAAAAGAGTCGGACTGCCTCGTGCTGGCTATTCCCAGGGGCGGCGTTGCGGTGGCTTATGAGGTCGCAATTGCTTACGACTGGGAACTCGATGTAATAGTGCCGCGAAAACTCAGAGCGCCAGATCAGCCTGAACTTGCTATCGGAGCGGTTGCGAGTTGGGGAGACCATGAGCGAATCCTCGACCAGAGAAGCATCGCCATGATCGGTGTGAGCGACGAATATATCGAGCGCGAGGTCGATATACAACTCGGGGAAGTGAACAGGCGGTTGCTGGCTTATCGAAACACCACAGATCCGCCAAATATAGCCGGGCGAAACGTAATCATTGTCGATGATGGAATAGCTACAGGCCTTACAATGATAGCTTCCATAGAAGAAATGAAGCTTCACGAACCAANNGTCGGGCCTCCGGATTCAGTAAATGCCATCAGACCCTATGTCGACGAATTAATATGCCTTAGGACACCGTTTCCATTTATGGCCGTAGGCTATTGGTATGTCAATTTCGATCAAGTCTCAGATGATGAGGTAGTTACCTTACTTGCAAAAGCGCGCTCACGCGGGAACAAGTGATATGCACACTCTGTTTGAGGACAGATCCGAAGCAGGAAGGCGGCTTGCAAAGAGGCTCGGTCAATTTCATAATACGAGTGCTGTGATACTCGCTATCCCTCGCGG
Source organism: Armatimonadetes bacterium UBA5829 (assembly GCA_002431715.1). Classification (GTDB taxonomy): domain Bacteria; phylum Armatimonadota; class UBA5829; order UBA5829; family UBA5829; genus UBA5829. The sequence continues at coordinate 6,936 of DJHI01000096.1, read as the reverse complement.
AGGTGTTCCAGTTGCAGCGGCAGCAGCTAAAAGGCTTCAGCTTGAATGGAATGTCATCGTAGCAAGAAAACTGCCCATACCATCGAACCCTGAGGCGGGATTCGGAGCAGTCACGGCTGATGGAAACGCAGTCCTGAATGAACAGATCATGCACGGTCTTGACTTGCCCGAAACTACGATCAATCAAGTTATTGCCGAGCAAAAGGCTGAGGCTGCTCGTAGAACCAGACTGTATTCTTCTGCTCGGCTGCCTGCGATTATTTCAGATCGAACTGCAATAGTCATAGATGACGGCCTTGCAAGCGGCTACACAATGCTGGCAGCGATCAAGTCTCTTCGCGCTCAATCGGCTTCAAA
>DJHI01000096.1:1267-6573 GCA_002431715.1 Armatimonadetes bacterium UBA5829 | reverse complement strand
TCAAAGATCATTGCAGCCGCACCTGTGGCCTCGCGATCTGCCGCCATACAGGTTCAAGAGGCTGCCGATGAGACTATCTTTGAGATAATAAGCTCCGCTGTCCCATTCGCTGTTGCAGACTTTTACCTTAATTGGTATGACCTCACGGATGAGGAAGTCATCACACTATTGAATGAGTAAAATCGATTCTGGATATTAATCAGCTAACAATTTGCCGATTTATCCACAGTGCCGAAGCTGAATGACAGCAAACTCGGAAAGACGCCATGATAGTCCCTGCCTTTATTGCGGAAGTCTTGAGAAAGCTCCCAATCGATTTGGCTATCCGCTTCATCCTCAGTAAAGCCGTATTTAATCAGATTTTCTTTCCACTGTACGCGCTGTTCTGGAGTCGGTTCGGCAGGTCCGTAGCCTTCATTACATAATGCCTTGAAGACCGCNNACCGGAGGCAGGATCATTCTCACACAGTCAGTAACTCTGGCTCCGATGTTCTTTAATCCTGCCCTGTGCATAAAAATCGGGGTCTTGATGCCGATATTATGATCCACCCCTGTTTTGAGCCTGATCTCACGGTTCATCTTTTGGAGCAGAGCCAGATGGGTCGTATCTTGCCAGTCGAGTTCATCCACGTGAGAAAGAGCGTTTATGGCATTGCGGTTGGCATCGCACGTAATTAACATTCCACCATTCCGAGTGACCCTTATCATCTCCTGTATCGCTCCCATAGGATCGGGTATGTGCATGAGAACTGCATGGCTTACGGCTAAATCAAATAAATCATCGGCATATGGGGCCATATGGACATCTCCGACTTTGAACTCGGCGTTATAAGGTGAGTCCTCATATATAGCCTTTGTCTCATCGATTAAAGTTGATGACTCATCAAAACCTGTGTAGGTGCTCCCCTCAGGCAGAAGTGGCATAAGCATCGAGCCGAAACGCCCCGATCCGCAGCCGAAATCAATGACGCGGCAGGGTTGGTTCAGCTTCAAAACGTCTCTGACAAGGAACTTTAAATAGTCGTCATTATGCAGCAGAACACGATTTTGCGCGAAATAAGCGGCGTGTGAATCCCATTTGCCATCAGGATAGCGTTTTTGAAGCTGCGTATCGGTCAATTCAGGCTCCTTTTTTGTGCCGACCCTTGTGTTCAAGGGCCTCAGACAAAACCTGAGAGACATCATCCACGTATATGATTTTCATATGCTCGCGAATATCAGCAGGAACGTCTTCCTCTATGTCCTTGCGGTTTTCTTTCGGCACGATGACAGTCTCGACCCCCGCCCGCTTTGCTGCAAGGATTTTCTCCTTAAGGCCGCCTACCGGAAGAACTTTCCCGCGAAGGGTGATCTCGCCCGTCATGGCAAGCCTCGGTTTGACCTTTCGACCGCTGAGCAAAGATGCCAGAGCGGTGATCATAGTAACACCGGCGGATGGTCCGTCTTTGGGAATAGCACCCGCAGGAACATGCAGGTGAATATCGTTTTTTGCGTAAAAATCCGGCTCTATCCCCAGATCCTTTGCATGGCTTCGCACGTAGCTCAAAGCCGCTTGAGCGGACTCTTTCATTACATCGCCGAGCTGGCCCGTAATTGTAAGCTGTTTGCCGCCCTCCATGCGAGTAGCTTCGACAAAGAGAACATCGCCTCCGGTAGGCGTCCAAGCGAGCCCGACTGATATGCCCGGCTGGTCTGTACGATCGGCAAGCTCCTCATAAATATATCTGGGTGAGCCGAGATATGCATGCACCTGAGCCTTATTGGCCTTTACTGGTTCTACCCGGCCTTCGGCGAACTCTCGGGCCGCCTTACGGCATATGGTCGCAATTTGGCGTTCGAGATTTCGCACTCCCGCTTCTCGTGTGTAACCACGGATGATCTCCAATATGCCGTCTTTGTTGAATGAAATATGCTTGTTTTTCGTCAGGCCGTGCTCATCAAGCTGCTTCGGGATCAGATGTCGCTTAGCAATCTCAAGTTTCTCCTCTTCCGTATAGCCGGCAATCTCCAAAACCTCCATCCTGTCTCGCAGAGGAGGCAGAATAGTATCGAGCACATTGGCCGTCGTGATAAAGAGAACTTTTGACAAATCAAAAGTGACCTCGAGATAGTGATCACGGAACGTCGAGTTCTGCTCAGGGTCGAGAACCTCGAGCAGAGCGGAAGACGGGTCGCCTCTGAAGTCGGCTCCGACTTTATCGATCTCATCGAGCATGAAAACCGGATTGTGAGACTCCGAGCGCTTGAGGCTCTGAATGATCTGGCCGGGAAGCGCGCCGACATATGTGCGGCGGTGGCCTCTGATCTCGGCTTCATCCCGGATTCCACCGAGGCTCATGCGGACGAATTTTCGACCCAGAGCATTGGCGATAGATCGGCCTAATGAGGTCTTGCCGACGCCTGGAGGTCCGACAAAGCATAATATCGGATGCCTCATCTCACCCTCCTGCTTGAACTTGCGGACGGAGAGATACTCGAGGATTCTGTCTTTGACTTTTTCAAGCCCGTAATGGTCCTCATTCAGGGTCTTATGAACCAGCGGAATGTCGAGATTATCGACTGTATATGTCTCCCATGGCAGGCTGATAAGCCAGTCTATATAGGTCCTGGAGACGGTATATTCGGGAGCGGCGGGAGACATGTGACTGAGCCTGTCCAGCTCTCTAAGGGCTTCCTTTTCAGCTTCCTCGGTCATCTTCGACTCGTTGATTTTCTGGCGAAGCTCTTCGACTTCAGCGGTTCGCTCATCACCCTCGCCGAGTTCCCTCTGGATCGCCTTCATCTGCTCGCGCAGGTAATACTCGCGCTGCATTTTGCCCATCTCAGAGTGCACTTCCGATTGAATCTTGCTTCCGAGTTCGAGGACTTCAACCTCCCGCGTGAGTATCGTCAGAAGCTTGTGGAGCCTCTCGCGGGTACCGATAGTCTCCAGAAGCTCCTGCTTTTCATGTATCTCAATCGGCATATGCAGCGCAATAGTATCCGCAAGTACGCCGGGTTTGGTAATGCTCGTCACGACATTTTGCAGTTCATCGGGCATATTAGGCGAGAGAGCCACAACTTTCTGGAAAGCAGTGCCGACATTCCGCTTCAATGCCTCTATTTCGACCTCTTCTTCGTCCGTCCAATCACGGACATCGGGCATATCCTCAACCTTGACACGGATATAAGGCTCCGATTGAATGCACTCGACTATTTTGATCCTCTTGAGACCCTGAACGATAAGGCGCTGATGCTCGGGAAGGCGGAGCATGGTGTGAATCGCCGCCACAACGCCGACAGGATAAACGTCCGAGAAAGTCGGCGCCTCGATATTGGGGTCTTTCAGGGTCGCGAGCGCGATCATTCTGGTGTCACTGACGACCGCATCGTCAACAAGCTTCATCGAACTTTCTCGGGACACGATGAGCGGCATAACCACCATCGGGAAAAGCACGGTATCTTTTATAGGAAGGAGGCTGAGTTCCTCCGGTGTTTCTATCTTACGGTTGCCTACTCCTTCACCCTCAGGCGTCAAAATATTTTCGGCTTCCAGTATTTTTGTCTCCAAAATAAAACCTCCAAAAAGGTCGGCTGTCGATGGTTTTTTCTGTCGGCAGTCGATAACGGCTGTCAGCCTGCTAATCTTCTATTTCTATTCGTTTGGGTAGTGATTGACCATGCTTGGGCAGAGTTACTTTCAAAAATCCATCTTTGTAGTTAGCGCTGAGCTTATTTCGATCAAACTGGACTTCGGCGGGGAGTGAGACTATACGCTCGAACGGGCCGTAATAGACTTCCAGTTGATGATACCTGATCCTCTGGCTCTTATCTTCATCCTGCTCCACACGCACACCCCTGAGAGTGAGAAACCTGCCGTCGCCGGAGATTGAAAGCTCGATCTGACCGGGTTCCAGACCCGCCGCGCAGACCTTTACTACCACCGCTTCAGTGGTTTCATAGACATCAACTCTCGGCGACCATACCTCGCCGGATGTACTGGAAATTCTGAACATTTGCAACAACATATCATCAGATACTCGACGCATCTCACGCTCCAGTTCCTCAAGCATGTCATCGTAAGACTTGAAAATCATTCTGAAAATCACCTTACCTTGGCGCGAATACTACGGCTGACACCTTCGCGCTTCTTGAGGACAATTCTAGCAGGAGATTACCCAGTTTACAAGCTGATCATAACGGGATTCGACAAATATGGCAGAGATTATTTTGTCTGATTTAGAAGATCGATGATTTTGGGAGCGGCGCAGGATACTATCTTATTTACAAAGTCTCTGCCCAACGCGGATGATGCGGTTTGCAAGCAGGTTTCAGTCAGCCTTGATGGATCGACCAACTCCGGCTTCAAATACATTATACAAGAGGTCTCACTGCAGGTTTCATAGGCATCAGGGCAGCATTCGCGGCCGAGGATATCGAAATCCGTAGCTGCCCAAGCAACCGATGACGAGTGGACCTCGTTGAAATCCGACACAACCTCTCGAATGGCCTCCATATGCTCGCAGCCGTAATGGCCCATGATGATAACTATAACTTTGAATCCTGCCCGGGCAAGCTGCTCGAGATATTCGGTGGCAAGAAGTTCGACACATTCACGGGTAAACTCGAGTGTGCAGTCATCGTCTATCTGCTCTTTAATGGTTCCATGACCGCAGAAGATCCCCGGAAAGACTATCCCACCGGTCTGTGCGCATAATTCGGAAGCTATTCCATAAGCTTTCAGGGTATCCGTCCCGAGGGGAAGGTGTTCGTCATGCTTCTCGTGCGCGCCCCAAGGCAGATATGCGATGGGTGCTTTATTCTTTGCATATTCGTATGTGGGCGGATTTATTCTTTCGTATCTCATGGGTTTAGTCTCCTCGCGATACTGCGCCTTGACTTTATACCCAGGCTTGTAGATTTTCAGTAGAAGATTTCAGAGCTCAACTTGCGGAGATATGATATGGCTTTAGGAGCCTCGGAGGCAAAGTCCTGCCATTTGCACTCGACAGAGATGCGTTCGTTATAACCGATCTCCTTGAGAACCTCGAATAATGCCGCTTGAGGATAGTTACCACTGCCGGGATAGTATTTGCCTGCATCGGCCGTGTGGACATGGACTATTTCGGTTCTGGCCTCTATTATTCGCTCGAAAGACTCCGCCTCTTCTTGCATGTGATATAGATCTACCAGCAGCTTAACAAATGGGTGATCGACTTTACGAACGATTTCAAGGCCGTCCGATACAGTGTTGATTATATTGGATTCATTCCGGTTTAGAGGTTCGAGAGCGATTGTAATGCCATGAGCGCCCGCAATACGCCCGG
>DJHI01000096.1:0-1218 GCA_002431715.1 Armatimonadetes bacterium UBA5829 | reverse complement strand
ACGCCCGGCCAGCGTGATAAACTCGACTATCTGCTCCTTGGCTTCGTCATGCGAGAATCCGTCGGGGACATTTCGAGAAGACCCACACCCGAATACGACTATCTCGCCTCCAAGCTCTTCGACACGTTCGAGAGCGGTTCGAAGATAGCGCTCTATTCGGTAATCATCGACCTCCGGGCCTGTGACTTTAATATCGGAAGGAAGAAGCTCATACCACGCTTCGGGGACAATGTCAAAGGAACGAACGAATTCCAGAACTCCCTCAAACTCGGAATCAGGCGATTCCGCTTTGACCGAACTCACCGGAAGCTCGATATAGTCGTAACCAGCATCCTGTACGATCTGGATTTGATCCAGACTCGCGCAGCAACCGAATCTCATTTAGCGCTATAACCTCGCAGTGGTGCGTCTCGTCTATAACATGCGATCAGAAATCGCAGATTCTCTCTGCGGGTGCGATCAGATATCGCACCCGATCTTAATCTTGCTACCTAACTAAGATTGCAATTTCTCTTTCAGGATTTTATTAACAACCCCGGGGTTGGCTTTGCCTTTGGACTCTTTCATAACCTGGCCGACAAAGAAGCCAATAAGCTTATCTTCGCCGCCTTTAAAGCGCTCGACTTCCTTTGGACTCGCAGCGATTACTTTGTCTATAGCGGCTTCGATGGCGCCGGTATCGGTGACCTGCTCCAGGCCCTTCTCCTTAACTATCTCGGCTGCCTGCTTGCCCGTGTTGAACATGTTTTCAAAGACAGTCTTGGCTATATTTCGATTAATAGTGCCTGCATCTATGAGATCAAGCATGCCGCAGATGTGGGCGGATGTGAGTTTTGTCTCCCGAATGGGAGTGCCGGTGGCATTTATCAGCCTCAAAAACTCGCCTATTACCCAGTTTGCAACCGCTTTCGGATCCTTTGAGCACTTTGCTGCATTGTCGTAAAAATCAGCAAGTTCGGGAGAGTCGGCAAGGACTTCGGCGTCGCCTTCCGAAATGCCATAGTCTTTTACGAACCGTTGAATCTTGGCCAGAGGCAGTTCCGGCAGGCCAGCATTAAGGTTTTTAACCCAGTCTTCCGAAAGGATCATTGGAACGAGATCGGGATCAGGAAAATATCTGTATTCCTGCTCGAACTCCTTGCTGCGCATAGAGGCTGTGACGCTTCTGGCATCGTCCCAGCGGCGGGTCTCCTGCACCACCTTACCACCCTGGCGCAG
>DJHI01000279.1 GCA_002431715.1 Armatimonadetes bacterium UBA5829 | reverse complement strand
GCATCGACAAGCTTGCAGGCGTTTCTAATAATTCCAAGCTCGCCGTCATCTTTCTTCGCTCGCAGCTTCTCTACCATACCGACCGTGGATCGGGATTTAATACCGACTCCAAGTGTCCGCCTCAATTTGCCGAACGATGATATTACAAGATTCTCGGCTTCATAACCGACGGATTTTGACTTCAGGTCTTTTATCAGCCCTGACGCAGCCGATATCGTCGATATACCGGAATAGTCCCTTACTTCCGAAAACTTACACTCGTTGCGCGCTTGAATGGAGTAACGAGGATCGACTAGAATATATGACTGCTCGCCGGTAATGACCATTGCAGCGGTCGAGCCTGTAAACCCGCTCAGATAGAATATATTCTGCATATTCGTAATGAGCATTGCCTCAAGACCCTTAACGCTCATCTGCTTTCTTATGCCGTTCAGCCTTTCGCTATGCATTCCGAATCAACTCCACAACCGCCCTGATTCCAAGTAGATAACTGTCACTGCCGAACCCGCAGATCTGACCTGTAGCAACCGGAGCTATTACCGATCTATGCCTGAACTCTTCCCTNNTCCCTGGCATGAATATTTGACAGATGCACCTCGACGACCGGCAGTTTCACCGCCGCAAGCGCATCGCGAATCGCGATGCTGTAGTGAGTGAACGCGCCGGGGTTGATTATGATTCCTTTTACCGTTTTATTTGCAGCTTGAATCGCATCTATAATTTCGCCTTCATGGTTGGTCTGGCATATATCCAATTCTATATTCAACTCAGATGCAAGGTTTTTACAGCGTTCGTTGATCATATCCAGAGTATCAGTGCCGTATACTCCCGGCTCTCTCTCGCCGAGCATATTCAGGTTCGGACCGTGGATTAAGAGTATTTTCATTGATTTTTCTCCTGATAGTGATGCGCCGGAACAGTAGTCAGATATGAATCGATCACTTCCTGAGTGTTTCCATCGGCACGAATTTCACCTTTATCGAACCATATCGTGCGCGTTGCGACAGCTCTTGCGGCATCCAGGTCGTGAGTGACGAAGACTATGGTCTTTCCTGCGGTCTTAAACTCATCGATCCGGTCATAACATTTTTCTTGAAACGCCGCATCGCCCACGGCCAATACTTCGTCAATGAGCAGTATGTCGGGGTCTGTTTCCACTGCTATGGCAAAACCAAGCCGCATAAGCATACCTGCCGAGTAAGTCCGCACGGGCGTGTCTATAAAGCTGTTGAGCTCGGAAAAGTCTATTATCTGATCTATCTTGTCACGCACCTGAGCAGTCGAAAGGCCCATTACAGCCGCGTTGAAGAATATATTTTCTCTGCCGGTGAGGTCGGGGTGGAATCCGGCTCCAAGGTCGAGCATTGTCGACATACGTCCGTCCACAGTCAAAGTCCCGCTTGTCGGCTTGTAAACCCTGCCGATTATTCTCAGAAGTGTGCTTTTACCGGAGCCGTTCTTACCGACAATCGCAAGAGCCTCACCTTGTGGAACCGACAGGTTCAAATCCTTGATCGCGAGAAGCTTTTGCGGAGGTATTCGTTTGAAAGACAGGATCGCCGCCTTCAGTGTGGTCTGCTTATGATGGACCAAATCGAAAACTTTGGTGATGTCAATAAGTTCTATTACAGGTTTCATTTATATCCGCTCCGCAAACACCCATTTGCGGGCATTGAAATACGCGTATCCGCCAATTGCCGAAATTATACATATCGCGGCGCAAACCGCAAGCATCATGTAATCCAGCGGCACACTCTCGATCGGCACGCCTCCCATTACTCCATGAAACGCCGGAAGCAGGGTTTTCCGATATGCCTCCGTGAGCATATTCAGAGGCATCAGCAGGTATAGCTTAAAAAGTAGCCCCTGGTGTGCGTGAGGCAGGCGAGTGTATACCAGTTCCGATACGTACATAACCGGCGTAAGATAAAAGAGCACGTTCAGGAGTACGGTTAATAGATATTTCGTGTCTTCAAAAAACACATTCATGCACGAGACCACGAATGTCAGCCCGGTCAAAAGAAGAGTCTGCAGTAAAATCAATATAGGCAGCCATGCGACGCTTGCCATAATCGGCGCACCGTGCAGAAATATGCGATAAACGAGCAAATAGACGAAGAATACCACGAGCGCCAGAATGAAGTGGATAAGGTTTGCAATCACAGCCGACAGCGGCAGCAGTTCTCTTGGAAAATAGACTTTCCTTATAAGATCGCGATGCATGAGTATCACTTGGCTGGAATCGAGCAGCGCCATCTGAAAGAACACCCACGGCAGGTAGCCCACCAGGAGGTACGCCGAATAGTTGGCTATATCCAGCCGCATGATGTATTTGACCACAATCGTGATCGTCGCAACTTGCACCAGAGGGTTCAGCAGCGACCAGAAAAACCCCAATACCGAGTTTTTATACCTTACCTTAAGGTCGCGTATTACCAACTGCTTAAGCAGATCTTTAAATCTAAGAAGTTCTTTTATCTCTTCAATCATATTTCATCCTGATGTATCGCTCATACCCACATGGATGAGTATACGTTCAGGAGACCCAAAAGTCAAAAATACAGGTAATAGGAAATAGGTTATAGGAAACAGAAGGGAGGGCGAGGCTCCCGCCGAGCCACTATTGTCCTGCAACCTCTAGCCTCAATAAGCCTGTCAGCTTGAGGTCATTACGATGACAATGTAAAATTAATGGTGTTAATCTGCGCCGGAATTGAGAACTATAACGAGTGCAGAGCCCGTATTCTATAATACGATACCAAACCATTAGCAATTGTCATTCCGAGGAGGAACGACGAGGAATCTGCTTACAAAGTTGTTTCGGGACACCCTTGCCCCGAAACGACGATTAGCAAGCTGTTTTTGGACACTCTTGTCCCGAAACTCCGAATTCCTCAAAATATGATATGCCAAACCAGTTAAAAGAAATGCCGCCCCGCTCGGACTACGAGCCTTTTATCTCTGAGAAAACTCCATCCTGCCAATCCGGCAGGCAGGAAAGATTCAAGAATTTTGCAGGAAAACGCTGGAAGAATCTCGTTCAACTCGCGGTTCTTCTGGCCGTTTCGCTGGCTTTATATGAGTATGTCAGCCTGCCTAGCCCGGTGAATGTCGCAACCGTCAAAACAGTCATCACCGCCGAAACTATAGGCGCATCGGGAAAAGTTCGCGGCAATCGAGTGGCTGAGCTTGGCATGGATAATTCCGGCATCATAAAAAATCTGTACGTCAAAGAGGGCGATTCAGTGTCTGCGGGAACTCCCCTCATTGCTCTCAGCCAGCCTGAGGTTTATGCGAGTGCCGATGCCGCCAGAGCCGGCCTTGAGAGCGCAAGTGCCGATCTTGCAAGAGCCAGTCGAGGCCCGCTCGCTTCCGAAATCCGTGAGGCCAGAGCCAATCTTTCCCAGGCGATTTCAGTTGGAAGAGCCAGAATCAATCAGGCTGAAGCTAAGCTAAGAGCCGTGAAGCGAGGCCCGCGATCCCAGGAGGTCTCTGAAGCGAACTCAGAACTTCAGCGCAGGCAGCAAATCCTCACAAAAGCCCAACTCGACTACAATCGACTCGCAAAACTCGTCAAAGAGGGCGCGGTCTCTCAATCCCAACTCGACGATGCGAAAACCAACCTCGATACGGCGAAATCAAGCGTAGAAGCGCAAAAAGCGCGTCTGAGCCTGATCAAAGAGGGCGCGACCTCCGATGAGATAGCCGAAGCAAAAGCTGGTGTGGACGAGGCAAGGGCTAGTCGTGATACCAACGTAGCCGCGGCCCGGGAGCGGCTTAACACGCTCCTTGCAAATCCTCGTCCCGAGGAGATTATGGCCTCCCGAGCAAAGGTCGATCAAGCGCGCGCTGAGTATCGCAAAGCTCTCGATATAACAGCTAAATCCGTGCTTTCTGCTCCATTCAGTGGCGTAGTGGCGGATATTCCGGTAGAGAAGGGCCAGTCCGTTTCGCCGGGTCAAAAGCTTGTCGTGCTTCATGAGATGTCCAGACCGGTAATCGAAGTCGAGACCGATGAAGAGAATTTGAGCACACTCCGAATAGGACAGGTTGCCGTCGTTACCGCCGACGCGTTCCCCGGTCACCAGTTCAAGGCTGTGGTCACCGATCTCGGCTCCAAGGTCAATCCCGAGCGCGGAACTGTTCAGGTGCTGCTCACTCCCACCACTCACGTGACCTGGCTTCGACCCGATCTCACGGTCGATGTCAATATAGTGGTCAAAGAGGCCGCGAAGAGGATCATACTTCCTGCGGATTCTGTGACCCGTCACGGCGGCGGATCGGCTGTATTTGTGGTCAGAAATGGCAAAGCGGTTCCTGTCAGGGTCACAGCGGGTGCTGTCGGCAAGGATGGCGTGGTCGTTACTGGCAAACTCAAGGACGGCGAGCAGGTGGTTCGCGGAGCAAACCACGTCACCGCATATTCAGAAGTAAAACCGAGGCATTAGTTGGGCAAATTTGAACTATNNTAAAAGTCGCTTGGCGACACCTCCTCACAAGTCATGGGCAAACAGAACTCACCGTAGGCGCGGTAGCGGTAGGCGTGCTGCTGGTCGTATTCCTCTCCTCGCTGATCAACGGTTTGCAGATCGGCCTTATCGAGGACATGGTCGGCTCGATTCCCCATGTAACGGTCGAGGCTGCCACCCCGGGCGCAAAGCCTCTCTGGCAGATGCCCGGTCAAGGTGGGATTCGCGGCAAGGTTGTTACGAATCTTGAGAAGATGGCGACCCAAAAGCGCAAAATCGAGCAGTGGGAGCGAGTGTCGCAGACCATTCAAGACCTGCCGGAGGTTGCCGGGGTTGCGCCTTCAGCCGAGGGCAGTGGGTTCGTGAGCCGTGGAGCGAAAAATGTCGGCGCGATCATTATCGGCGTAGTCCCGTCGGAGCAGATGAAGGTAATGTCGCTTCAAAACAGGGTGGTTGAGGGCGACTTTAACGCTGTCGATGCTCAGAATGCCGCCATCGGAGTGAAATTGGCCGATGACATCGGCGCAAAGCTCGGCAGCCGTATCAGGCTGGTCTCCGATCAGGGCATCATTCAGACTTTCCGGGTTGCCTGCCTTTTTGATATGGGTGTTGACCAAGCGAACGAATCCTGGGTCTATACGGGCCTTCCGGCGGCGCAGGCGATGTTCAAGATGGGGAAGGATATCACCACTCTGGATGTGCGCGGCAAGAGCCTGTTTGCTGCTAAAAGGATTTCTGACCAGATCGAGAGTTTCTCATCGCTCAAGGTGACCAACTGGATGGACTCCAACCAGGCCTTCCTCGACACTTTGCGCTCACAGAACACGGCTGCGGCGATTATCCAGGCGATGACACTGCTGGCATCGGCATTCGGCGTTGCGAGCGTGATGATCGTCTTTGTAGTCCAAAAGGCCCGCGATATCGGCATTCTGAAGAGCATGGGAGCGACCGCCCGGCAGATTCAAAAAATCTTTGTACTAGAGGGTCTCGGCGTCGGCATCGGTGGCGCGATTTTGGGTTCGGGCATAGGGACCGGATTGTGTTTTCTTGCTGAAAACATCCTCGTTCCCGGCGAGACCTTCGGCGGCCGGCCCGCGACCATCGTTCCTATGAGCTGGGATATCAAATATGTGCTCATGGCTTCAGCGGTGGCTGTTATAGTCGGCTTGCTGAGCAGTGTCGTGCCCGCGAGGCGCGCATCCAAACTCGACCCAGTGGAGGCTATCAGACGTGGATAATTGCAATGTTCCGGTCGTGCAGACGATCGATCTTGTTAAGCGATACGGCGATGGGGTGGGGACACTTGCCCTGCGCGGCGTCAATTTCCAGATGAAACAGGGCGAGTTTGTGGCGGTTGTCGGCGCGTCGGGTTCGGGTAAGAGCACGATGCTCAATATGATCGGTGCTCTCGACAGGCCTACCTCCGGCCATGTGGTGATCGACGGCCACATTACTTCCAGGCTCAATGACGAGGGCTTGGCGTCTCTGCGCGGCGACACCATAGGTTTCATATTCCAGTTCCACTACCTCTTGAATGAGTTTACAGTGCTCGAAAATGCCCTGATGCCCTTATCCGTCCGCAAAGGCGGCCCTACCAGGGACGAACTGGCTTGGGTCAAGGAACTCCTTGGGCGGGTTGGGCTTGCCGACCGTATGAAATGCCGCCCGACCCAACTCTCCGGTGGTCAGCAGCAGCGCGCGGCTATCGTTCGGGCGCTTGCAAACCGTCCAAAGCTAATCCTTGCGGACGAACCCACAGGCAACCTCGACAGCCAGAACGGTGCGCTTGTCTTCGACATGCTGCGCGAACTCAACTCCCAGTTCGGCATCGCCTTCATGCTTGTCACCCACGACGACCGCCTCGCCCAGGAGGCCGAGCGAATAGTGATGGTCGAAGACGGCCATATAGTCGCCGACTACGACGTCGCCAAAGTCGAAGAGCAGATCGTATAGGTGATGGGTTTTAGGTGTTGGGGGATTGAGTCCCGGGAGTAATCTGCTTTATGCTTTTCTAAGAAGAGCCGCTATTCCGGCTTGTCTATGGCAAAGGCAAAAATTCCTGAAGGCTCATTCTGCTTGAAATCGTTATCACTGGAAATTAAGAGCACACATCTTCCATTGCCGATATCGGGCCCTATTGAAATTCCTTCTATCTTTTCTGGAAAATCCTTGCCTGCAAGGCCGAATTTGGGGTCGAGAAGATTAATATAGAGTTTCTTCTTTACGGCAGATATGCCGCCGGGAATGCCCATTGTGGGAAGAGATGCAATGCCGGATATGTCTGTGGCGCCGGCCAGGGAGACTTCATATATATTTTTGCATTTGGTGCTGTCTCCGGGTTTGCCGTCACGCTCGATCACAAGAAAGCGATCATTACTAATCGCAGCGATCTCATTTGCGCAATATGCAGGTGAATCGAGCGGATATAGGTACTCACTGGTCTTTCCCGTATCGATATCTATGCGCAAAATGCGGACATTCGTCCCGATACGTTTATAGTTCTTATCCAACCCGCCGTCCTGAATCAGTGGGCTCTGCATAATGCCGACTAGATATCTGAAGTCGGGAGTGATGGTCAGACCCTCCATCCCTCTATTAGGCTGCCTGCCGGAGTTATTAAGTTCCAGCTCCCGCTTGGGGTCGGCATCAGGATGCGTTATCCTAAACTTATCGGGCACAGTCAATTCCCGCAAAAATTTGCCCTGTAAATCAAACTCGTAGATGCAGGGGCCGTATTCGTCCGAAACAAACACCGTACAGTTTTTTGAGACGCAGATTCCTTCAGGATCGAATCTGGGATCGGCGTCGGTTTTCCCTATAAGGTTCCTGCCATTTTTGTCCATAAGGAAAACCGTCTTCACCAGGTTCAGTTTGATGCTCGGCTCGACGGCTATATCGAAAAACTGGAGCCTCGTTTTATATGAAGTCGCTCCGTCGGCTGGGCCTCTGTCGGACAGTGCTATGTAAGAGTTGCCATTTCCCGTCCATGTAATCGCAGAACCGAACCCGCCGAGTCTGTTCGACGGCGTTCCGTCTTCAAGGAGACTGGAATCGGCGGAAAGGTCGAAGGATGCTGCGGAGACTTCGACCTTTCCAATATATTGAATATCCGCTTTTGCATACTGACGTGAAATGCAGACGGACATAAAAAGAACCAATAAGAGAGCCTTTAAGTGTTTCATCTCAATAATCATCCCTGGCTGTCGCGGTCCATGGGCCTCTATCCTTGCCCGCATCACCTGAACTCTCGCAGAGTCCGCCTTCCGGTCCACCCGGAGGATAGCTCCAGACAGTGCTCGAACTCTTTGGATTTCCCGAACAGACGGATTTCGCCCACTTTACATGCCCATCTATATACATAATGTTGGAGCCGCCGTTATGGGCGTCATAGTTGAACTTGTCCCAAAGCTGGTCGCCGGTCATCTCCGTGTCTCTTCCCTCGAAGAGCATAAAATACTTTGACGGCCGAGCCCAGTCCGATATATGCCAGGAGGCATGCGGGATATGCTCGTTGATCGTGTAGCTGCACCACATTGCATATCCGTTCTTTTTGCTGCCGCTGCGGTCGATCACTTTGCCGTAAGTGAGG
>DJHI01000062.1:8121-8258 GCA_002431715.1 Armatimonadetes bacterium UBA5829 | reverse complement strand
CTGATCTTGTGATTGGCGCTGTATTGAGGCATGGCGCTCGAACGCCTGTATTAATCACAAGGGAAATGCTACGGTTGATGAAACCGAGATCGGTATTGGTGGATATTGCTATCGATCAGGGCGGCATATTCGAGACA
>DJHI01000062.1:5936-8063 GCA_002431715.1 Armatimonadetes bacterium UBA5829 | reverse complement strand
GCCCACAACCCATGCGAACCCGGTGTTTGTGGAAGAGGAAGTCGTTCATTATTGCGTGGCAAATATGC
Source organism: Armatimonadetes bacterium UBA5829 (assembly GCA_002431715.1). Taxonomy (GTDB): domain Bacteria; phylum Armatimonadota; class UBA5829; order UBA5829; family UBA5829; genus UBA5829. The sequence continues at coordinate 7,995 of DJHI01000062.1, read as the reverse complement.
CTGGTGCAGTTGCGGGCACATCGACCTATGCGCTTACCAACAGCACCGGACGATATATAGTTGAACTGGCCAACAAGGGTTGGAAAAAAGCAATGATCGAAAACAAACTTCTTCGAGGCGGACTTAATATAGCTGGTGGGAAAGTGGTTCTGGCTGAAGTGGCTGATCTTTTTGGATATGAGCGAGTAGATCAAGAAAACCTTATTTGACAGATGTCATTCTGTATGGAAAACGACTCAGGACGTGTTCAAATCATGCGTCCTGATTTTTACTAATATTTCCGATTTATCTTTATTGACTGCGGCAGTCAGCATGCTATACTTCGGTTAAGTAACATATTGCGTATGATTGCAGTCGCAAGCAACTAGAGAGGGATAAATGAATAGAAAAAGCGGTTTTACACTTATAGAGCTTCTTGTTGTAATTGCGATAATTGCTATATTGGCAGCTATTCTCTTTCCTGTATTTACCTCTGCAAAACAGGCAGCAAATCAATCCTCTTGTTTGAATAATATCGGCCAGATCGGCAAAGCGGTAATTATGTATGCCGGCGACAACCAGGGCAGAATCCCTAATTGGTGGTTTGAAGCAAATGGCGGATATACTTGGGATACGGCTATCTGGAAATATATTAAAAACAAGAAGATGCTCACTTGCCCGGTAAATAAGTTCAATCCGAGCACAGGACAGCCTTACGTTGATGCAAACGGCAAAAAAATCGAATACGTTCGGTCTTACGCTATGCCGAAAAATGTTTCCGGTCAGATCGTCGAGCAAGCTCCAAAACCATCAGCTACTGTTTTGCTCTATGAAAAAGGATCAGAACCGGCAGGCGAACAAGGTGATTCCTGTGGGGAGTGGTTTTCGCAGACATGGGGCTATGACCTGGCAAAACCAAGCAAATTCTGGCACAACAATGGTAAGACTTTTGCTTTTTGCGACGGACATGCTGCGTTCTTCAAATACCCTCGAGGCCCGTTCAGTTATGACTTCCAAACTAACTTTACAGGCTGGTCTACAAGCGCATATCCGAATAATCCCGGCAAAGGCACACCCGGTTATTGCGGATATGCCGACAATGCTACCGGTGGATATCATGGGGATGCAAAAAATCTTGGCGGCGCGAATTTGCCTCGCTAGGTCAAATCGAAGAAAGCATTGAATTGTGAGCATGCTTCGACTCTGCTCAGCATGAGTCAGCATACTCACAAGCTTAACAATGAGGGCACTAATCCATAGTGATTGGTGCCTTTCCATTTTCTGGCCTCGATTTTATAAGCACTGCAAGTAGAACTGCCGCTGCAAAAGATGTAGCTGCGCCGTAATAGAAAGGTGCGCTTGGGCTGAATCTGTTCCACAAGAAACCGGCTATTATGCTGGCAGGCAGAAGCGCTACTCCGGTGAACGTATAATAAGCGCCGACTGCCGTGCCTCGCAAGTGTGCGGGCGCAAGATCTACCGCATAGGCTCGCAAGATGCCCTCGGTCATTCCATAATATATGCCGTAGATTATGAACCATATCCATACACCTAATGGCGTAGTTATGCGTGCCATTGCAGTATAAACTACTGCAAAAACAAGCCAACCTACGATAATGACCGGCCGCCGTCCAATTTTATCCGAGAGGATCCCACTTCTCAATGAGACCAGAGCAGAGAGCGCATTAAAAGCAACGTAGACCCACAGGAATGGGAGGAAACCCATATGAATAGGTGCGCTTCTGGCACGTAATACTAAAAAGGCATCGCTTGAATTGCCAATCGAAAAAAGTGTTACAACAGCAAGGAATATCTTGAACCGTTTGTCCAGGGCGGAAAGATCAATCTTCGGCTTGGCTGAATCGCATGACATTTTCTTTTCAGGGACAAAAATCGCGAGCACAAGCCATGCTAGAACTGCGGGCACTATCGCCGCAAGAAATATTAAGTTATAAAGCCCCCGGCTGTGCGTTCCGAGCGCATGGGGTGCAGCTCTCCCAATAAGTAGCCATACCAGCAGAAGAATAATTAGCGGGCCCAGCGCCGCTCCGGCCGTATCCATAGCGCGATGCAGACCAAA
>DJHI01000062.1:2609-5929 GCA_002431715.1 Armatimonadetes bacterium UBA5829 | reverse complement strand
TGTGGCATCAGCGATAAGCACATCCCTTGGAGCGCTTCGTATGCCTTTTCCGAACCTGTCCGCAAATCTGATACCAAGCACATCCGGCCAGGAAGCCGCTATAAGGAAGAACGGCTTTGTCAGTGATGACAGGCCGTAACCGATCACTGTGAGCAGTTTCGGCCTGCCTGACTTATCGGCTAAATAACCCGCCCATACACGCATCACGGACGCCGTGCTTTCAGCAATACCCTCAATCAGCCCGATACTGAGCGTGGATGCCCCAATAACGAACTTTAGAAACTGCGGAATAATAGGGATCAGCATTTCGCTGGAAACGTCTGTGAGGAAGCTCACAATACCTAATGTAAATACTGTCTTGCTGACTCCAAAGATCTTTCTATCACTACCTGAATTACTCATATCTTAAAAACCACTATTTTTATATGTCGGATGAAATGCGTCCGGTTCATTTATGAGTCGGTCGATCAACACTAATTTTAAGACCACCCGTATTCATATCCGGCCTTATACATCGCCACAACATTCTCAGCCGGGCCAACGGACTGGATGTTATGGCATGGCGCCAGAATATATCCGCCTCCTGCACCCAGAATGCGGATGTTATCTTGAACTTCCTGCCTGACTTCGTCAACAGTGCCGAATGGAAGGGTATATTGATTGTCGACAGCGCCGTGGAATACCAGGCAATCACCGAAATCCTTTTTGAGACCTTCGCGCTCCATTCCGGGGCATCGCCACTGTATAGGGTTAAGAACATCGATGCCAAGATCAATCAGGTCGGGCAAAATATCCCTTACGGCTCCATCGGTGTGATGAAAAACAAATGAGCCATTTTGCTTGGTCAGATTGATCATTCGCTTCATTCGAGGATGAAGAAACTCGTGTATCTGATCGGGTGAATACATAAGTGAGCTTTGGCCGCCGACATCTTCGGCTATATAAGTCACTTTAACCTGTCCCGGAATCGCTTCGAAGATGCGCAGAGTGTCCTGATAGGCGAGTTCAAAGAGTTTGTCCAGACAATAATGCACTATTTCTGGATTTTCAATCAGGTCCATAAATGCCTGCATCTCGCCGCGGAGCTGCTTGTAGAGAAGGAACGGCTCGCTCCCGCCGCCTCTTATTATTCGATCTTCATGACCCTTAATCGCATCCGGAAGATGTGAGTAATTCCACCAGTCAGGGTCGGGCCAGTTATATTCGGCTTCTATCTCTTCGACTGAATTGAACTTGGCAAGAGGTGAATATATGGCTTCATGGTATGAGCCGGTTCCGTAATCTACTAATTTTGACCTCTGGCCGAATATATTCTCACCGTGCGGCGGCTCAGGGCCGACATATCTGCCAGAAACACAGAGTGGTGTGTCGATATGAAGTCTTTCGAGGGCTTCATCAATATCACAGCCCATATGCTCGCAGAGCTTCTCACTCGCTTCAGGGGTTGCCCAGTAATCCATGGGTATACGGTCGGGCTTCTCTCTGTTCAAGACGGCAAGCCAACGCTCACGTCCGGTCATTGTTTCTATGGACATCTAATCCTCCGCAACATTTGATATCTTAGCTTGGTTATATTTTTCGAAGCATTCCACCTTCATTCTCGCAGCTAGTTTAGGCTTTTTTTGATTGTGCTTATTCACGAAATATCCGCCAAATTTCCGTTGACAAACAACTATTCTATCTCTACGATATATGCAAAGGTAAGCAGGTCAGGAGGATTTGTATGAGATTTAGGATATTTGCTATTTTTTTGGTCTTAATAGCTCTTCCAGCGTCCGCGGCTGAGATGACGTATGTCGATCTTGTTAAAAGATACACCGACCTCGAAGCACTGGCGGTGCTGCCCGCTGTCGGCGAGAAGTGCCAACAGGCCTCAAGCTATGACCGTGCGAGCGTTTATGATGAAACCACAGATAAATACATCGGCTGGGACGCAAATGGTGACGGCGGCGGTGTAATTCGTATGGAAGGCGATGAGGCGGTTTTTGCCGAGATGGAAGGCCCTGGCTGCATATGGCGCACATGGAGCGCATTAGCGGGCAGAGGAAATCTGAAGATATATCTCGACGGCGCGTCCGAGCCTGTGCTTGATACGCCGTTTGACAGATATTTTGATTACAGCAAAGATATCTTCGATTTACCTTCTCTGGTCAATATCGTATCCGAGGGAAGAAACCTGTATGTCCCCATAACTTACCAGAAATCCTGCAAGATCGTAGCAGATAAGGACTGGGGTGCCTATTTCCAGTTTACATATACAACATTTCCCAAGGGCACAATCATTCCAACATTCAAAAAGGATATGCCCCAGGAAGATCTGGCGGCACTTAAGCAGACCGATAGATTTCTAAGGTATAGACTCGGACGAGACCCCGCCGGAGTGAGAAAAGGCGAGACATGCGAGACCAAGTCATTTACTCTCGCTCCAAATAGCAATAATGTCATCAGTAAACTCAGCGGCCCACGCGCTATTACAGCGATTCGACTGGCAATCGATCCGGCCTGGGGCGCCGATGCTGAAAAGCAGCTTCGCGAGGTCGTATTGAAGATCAGTTGGGATGGAGAAAAACAGCCAAGCGTGTGGATCCCACTCGGTGATTTCTTTGGAGCTGCTCCCGGTATTCAGAAATATAAATCGCTGCCGATGGGAGTAACGGACAAGGAGATGTACTCTCTCTGGTATATGCCTTTTGCAAAGGATGCTGTAATTGAGCTTCAAAATGACGGCGATAAGGCATTCCCCATTAAACTTAGTATTGCCAGCGCGCCGCTTTCGCGTGACATAAATGACCTCATGCGGTTTCACGCAAAATGGCACAGAGACGAATTCCTGCCGACCGAGCCCGAACGCGCTATAGACTGGACTATGCTCAAGACAAGCGGCAAGGGCCGCTATGTCGGAGTGATGCTTGATGTGAGAAACCCCAAAGGCGGATGGTGGGGTGAAGGAGATGAGAAATTCTTCATCGACGGAGAGAAATTCCCATCCACATTCGGCACCGGTTCGGAGGATTATTTCGGTTATGCCTGGTGCTCGCCGAACTATTTCCAGAACGCATATCATAACCAGACTCGTCAGGCTCCCGACAACAGATGGGCAAGTTTGAATAGATGGCAGATCGCAGACAGTGTTCCGTTCCAGAAGAGCTTCGAGGGCTATATTGAGAAATACTGGCCGAATGATCGCCCGACTTTATACGCATGCACCGCTTACTGGTATCTCGCTCCAGGCGGAGAGGATGCATACAGCGGCCTTGAGCCTGCTTCTGAACGGACCGATTATTGCCACGAAACGAATTAAGTAATTCACGGTTGGTCGC
>DJHI01000062.1:2103-2588 GCA_002431715.1 Armatimonadetes bacterium UBA5829 | reverse complement strand
ACTAACCGTAAATTGCTTAGAAACGATGATAAGTATCGGGAACAAGTTTTCGATGCATAACAATTTTCCAAATGCACCTAAGATCAATATATGTGGAGAGGTGGAGTTTAGGCTCTTCGCTCTCCACTCTAGGCTCTCTACTATATTCATTAGTAAAACAGTCAAAAACACCTATAGAGAAGTCATCTGAAATTGGCGACAATATAGAGTGATAATGTGCTATAATAAAGTCCCGCTAAGCCGGGAATTGCATATCGAGACTGGTATATGTTAAAAGGCATCGCAAAAGCCGAAGGCGATTCGCCTGAAGACCGCTACGGAGTGGTAGTCGCCTTATCAAATCTGTCAAAAACCCTCGACACATCCGATGGTAATGTCGCCTATCCGGCAGCCGCAGAGGCAGGCGCAACATTACTGCACGTCTCAAAGACCGTTCTGTTCATTAAGGACGAAAACGGTGAATTGACGGTCGGCGGCAGTAATGG
>DJHI01000062.1:0-2074 GCA_002431715.1 Armatimonadetes bacterium UBA5829 | reverse complement strand
AAACCCAGGGATGCTCACTACCGCGAAATCCGTCGCTCAAGAATCGCTCGATCTTTCCGCTCCGATAGTCTATCCGAACTCCTATGGCAAAAACCCTGGTCTGATGCTTACCCTAAAGAAGCTCGGTATTACCGCTGTTTTGAGCGTGCCGATGAGAGTTGGAGATGCAAACCTGGGAGCATTTGTCGCGCTTTCCGAAGGATCGAGATCATTCGCGCCATCGGATATAGAGCTTGCACACGTTGTTGCTAGTCAGGCAGCGCTGGCAGCCTGGAAAAGCAACGGCTTTCAGTCGGACNNCACCTCCGAACAAGCCGATCTGATCAGCCTTGCAAACCGCAAAATCCAGGAGCTTTCACTTCTCAATCAGGTTTCTCATGCTGTCAGCTCAACCCTGGACCTTGAAAAACTGCTCGATGTCGCCCTTGAAGAATCCATGGCTGCGGTAGGCGCAAATGCAGGTTCTCTAATGCTGATAAATGAGGAATCTGCAAAACTCGAAATTGTAGCATCACGAGGTATCGCCCGTAAATGGGTTCAGAGCACAAGGCAGGCGGTTGGTCAGAGCATTGCCGGTTGGGTAGCGGAGCATGGTGAAAGTGTACTCGTAAGCGATGCTAGAAGTGATAATCGATTCAATATGCCCTTCTTCCGCGATTCCATTACTTCGGCTGCATCGATTCCTCTGAAAGCGAAAGGTGGGGTCATAGGCGTGTTGAATGTCAACACAACGAACCCGGAGAGAATATTCGATGAGCGTGACCTGGAGCTTTTAGGCACAGTTGCAAACCAAATGGCTGTCGCGATAGAAAATGCCAGGCTCTATGCTCGAGTGAACCGGCGAACGAAGCAGTTGGGAAGCCTTTTACAAATATCTCGCACGGTTGCATCGACGTTAAACCTCGATGAGGTAATGCACCGCGTATCTGAGGAAATATGCAAGGTTCTTCAGCTCGATGTCTGCTCTATTTTACTTCTCGATGAACTCAGTGGTAGATTCAGATTAGGTCATGGCTTTGGACTCAAAACCAAACGAAAATATGTATATTACGACGTTGCGTTTCCACTGGCGCAGCGAGTAAAAAAAACAAATCAGAAAATAGTGATGCGCGATATCAGCAAGTCACCATTTCTGAGGACGGAAGTATCTCAGGCAGAAAAACTGAAAACGGCAGTTGCTATTCCACTGGGTCATCATGGCAAATTGGTTGGCGTGGCAGTTGGATTTTCGCGGGAGTCCCGAACTTTTGTAAAATCCCAGCAGGATCTGCTGAGGCCGATTGGTGAGTTGGCCGGTGTCGCGATCCGTCATGCAAGGATTTATCGTCAAAAATATAAGATAGCGGAGATTTTGCAGCAGAGACTGGTCCCGGCTCAAGCGCCGAAGATCAAAGGGCTTGAGATCGGGCACAAATTCCTGCCGGCGCAGGAAGTCGGCGGCGATTATTACGACTTTATTCGGGTTGCCCCTAAGATGCTTGGAATTGCGCTCGGAGATGTGGCCGGAAGTGATGTTGAAGCAGCCGAATATACCACAATGGGTAAGCATGTGCTCAGGGCATATGCTCACGAATATGCTTATCCCGCGGATGTGCTCGTTAAGACCAACAACATGATCTGCGAAGACACGCGATCGGATATGTTTATAAGCCTCTTCTATGGGATTATCGATCTGAAATCGATGAAACTCCTCTACGCAAACGCCGGATGTGAGCCTGGGATTTTATATAAAACATCCACAGGCAAATGCTCGGTTCTGCTCTCAGACGGTATTCTGCTGGGAGTCAAACCGGGAACTCAATATGCCCAGCAGGAGGTCGAGATTGAACCCGGCGATGTGCTGATGGTTTATACCGACGGGCTTACTGAAGCCGGTGTGGAAGGTAAACGATTCGGCACCCAGCGCGTAATGGATCTTCTGGCTGATTTTGCACCGTTGAGTGCTCAGGAAATAGCGGACGGCATGCACGACGCTCTTCTCGAATGGGGCCACGGCCGCATTACCGATGATGTGGCGATGGTCGTGACGAAGATAGTTTCACCGTTTTCGTCTTAATCACGGAAACACGAAATA
>DJHI01000189.1 GCA_002431715.1 Armatimonadetes bacterium UBA5829 | reverse complement strand
CGCCGCCATTACTTCTTCCACAGGTTCTGGGGACAGGATGTGAAGGCGCGATGGCGTCTATTCGAGATGAGAAACCTTACCACTCTCACTATGCTGCGTGGACAGATTGTTCATTCGGTGATCGCGCAGGCTCTAAAATCAATCCGTTACGGCCAGAGCGTAAATGCAAAATCGGCCCGGGACACCGTAACCGAAATCATCCGTGAGAGATACGGCGAATCGGCAAAGAAATTGTGGCATATAGACAATCGCCCACCGGGTAGAAAAGCCTCCAGTATTACGAGCCTGCTGGAGCATTACTACGGCTTTCCCAATATGAACGAGCGAGCGCGAGAGGCTCAGCAGATGGCATGGGGCTGCGTGACAAACCTTATCGAGTCTGACTTCTGGCAGGATATCGGNNCTCAGACCCCAAGGAGTGGAAAGAAATAGAGGAAGAGAGTTTTCCATCATTCGACCTCGAGGGCATACAGGTCTACTGCACAATAGACTTCGCTCACTCAAACAGCATTCCCACGATCATCGATTGGAAAACAGGCAGCCCAAACCCGTCGGACAGGAAACAGTTGACTCTTTACTCCCTCTACGCTCAGCGCAAATGGGATTGGAACCCCATCGAGACGAAACTTGCGGCTGTTTATCTGCATCCCGATCTCACTGTGGACTCATTTTCTCCGAGCGAGGAAGAGATAGAGAGTGTAAAATCGGAGGTTAAGGGGTGTTTTAACCAGATGCTGGAACTCGAACCTGCCTTTGGCCCTGCCGATATAGACAAATTTCCCAAGACAGGCACCGATTTCGACTGTGCATGGTGCCGGTTTCAAGGCATTTGCAAGCCTGACCTATTGAAAACAGAGCAGTCCTGAGTTACTATTAAACTCAGGGAGATTCAGCACGACATAATACGAGCGGTGCGCGGAGGGTTGCCTTCGCTCGAACTACATTTGGGGCGCAGCGTCTGTGCGACAGGCAAACAGCTCAGCGGTGTGGTGCTGCTGCATGTCTCCAGGTCGACAAGTATCCGCTCGCTGGTGGTATCCATAAAAGGACGCGAGAGCGTTTCAGGCAAGTCATTTCCGAGAGCCATCCGCAAACCGATAGCTTTCTTTGAAAGGGAAGTGCTCCTCACAGGCAAGGCAACGCCGCTCTTCAGGCACGAGCGTATGTCGAGACTCTGGAACGAATTTCTGTGCAGAGAAGCTGGTCGGGTCCTTAGTGAAGGCCAGCATATGTATCCGTTTTCGATTCCCCTGCCCGCCTCGCTTCCACCCAGCTATCACGGCAGCGCCGGGAAGATCGATTATACGGTTACCGCAAAAATCGAGTTTCCGATGGGCCAGTATGTGGATGTCTCCAAGGATATCCCCGTAGTATTCGTCCCGAGGAGCCAGAAGAACACTCCGGTTGCGCTCAGCTACCCAACGGCTGACGGGACTGTCCAATCCGGCGGATTAAGCATAAATGTGGAGCTGATGCAGAAGTGCGTAGAGNNTAGAGATGGGCAGCCGGGTCACCGGCCGGTTTGTAATTGCAAACCCCAGGCGTATCCCGATCAAAGAGATAACCGCATCGCTTGAAAACTGCGAATGGGTGCGGGGAGCGGTAAATAAAGAGATCAGCAGAAGTGTTGTGGAGTCTATGATAATCGAACCCGAGAACCCTGCTGCAGGGTTCGTAGAGGGCAGGTTCGAGCTTCGAGTTCCTGATAACGCCGTGCCGACAGTCGAAGGCACAGCCATTTCTGTGCTCTGGTTCCTTAAAATCTACCTCAACTCAGACCACCCGCTGGAATTCAAGGCTCCGATTACTGTTTATAAGGCGCTGTAGCTTATCACTTAACAAGTTTATGCCTCCAGGTAAGATACCTAGAGGGATAAAAAATAATTACTTCAATGAACATTTATTACAAGGGAGGTTCAAAGGAAGGATCTCTATCAGAGATGGCTGCCTGCGCCTTCCGCCTTAGGTAATCTCGCAGGTTTTTGCCCTGCTCCAGAAGCAGTTGAATTCTGCGCATCTCACACAAAAAAACTACTTTGTGGTGAAGAGCATCTTTGCATTGTGAAATAGCTGGAGCTGTATATCCATTGGCAGCTATGAAAATTCCGCGTGCCGCACCCCTATTAAAAAGGCGAACAAGATGCTCTGCAACCTCACTTTTCCCCAAAGGAGATTTTAACCACTTCATCTCTACAAGGTACACTTCACCATCAATATCAATTGCTCCATCAACCTGTTCAATAACACCTTCACCTTCATCGCCGATTAGAGTAAATGCTTCGCGTATTAAAATGCCCTCTATTTTGAATAATCGATTAAGTACAGACTCAAGAGCCTTGCCTCGTCTGTGAGGATCAATTTCATTATATAACGCGCCAATATCACTGCGAATAGAAGCAATTGCTGCTTGTTTATGCTCAAATTCTTTTTGTTTCGTTTCCTGTTCCTTTATCCGTTGCTGCCGTTCTGCCTGGCGCTCTATATTCATCCTGGTAAATGAGTCTTTTACGTTTACTAACTGACGTACCCGGGCAACTAACCCTTCTGCAGGAAGACGATCATTTTCGTAACAACAAGTAAAGTCTTCGAAACAAGTTACACGCCGTATTATCTCCCTTCTTGGGAACAAAGCAGGATCGCCTGCTTCATTTATGCGAGTAAGCACAAGACGGGTGATTTCATATTTATTAAGGCAGTTACGATCTTCATTTAGTCGTTTTTCTATATCAGTTGTTACGGATGCAGACACGCCCGCTCCCTTGAAAAAATCCAAAAGGGCTTTTTTTGATCTGACCAAACGTGGAACTGTCTCCACCAATAGTTCGAACAGCTCAGGTGGATAATGATAAGCACTGTCCAACTCAGAACACCTCCCAAAATAGTAAAAAAGCCGAAGCATTACTACTCCGGCTTTCCACTTTCCACTTTTCAGCTTTCCACTACACTGTACACGGTACTCCTCGCATCTGCTTGATCTTCTTGGTCAGAAGAGGCAGGATTTCAAGGACGTCGCCCACAAAGCCGTAGTCCGCGATCGAGAAAATTGGGGCATTGGGGTCTTTGTTTATCGCGATGATGGTGTCGGAACTCTTCATACCCACCTGGTGCTGAACAGCGCCGCTGATTCCGCAGGCGATATATATCTTCGGGCAGACGGTCTTGCCTGTCTGGCCGACCTGATGCGCATACGGTATCCAGCCCGCATCGACAGCCGCGCGGCTCGAACCCACCGCAGCGCCTATCTCGTCGGCAAGCTCGCGCAAGATTTGGAAATTCTCAGGACAGCCGAGTCCGCGTCCGCCTGAGATGATGATATCGGCATCCACCAGATTGACCTTCTCGCCGACACTCTCAATGAAGTCGAGAATCTTGCTTCTGGAACTGAACAGATTCAGTTTAGGCGTGAGATTGACTATTTCAGCCTTGCCCTCGGTGCGCTTGCAGCTTGTCGGAAAGACCTTGTGGCGAACGGTCGACATCTGCGGCCTGGTGTATGGGCAGAGAATGGTCGCCATAATGTTTCCGCCGTATGCCGGTCGGGTCTGATGGAGCAGGCCGTCTTCGCCGATCTCAAGGCCTGTGCAGTCTGCGGTAAGGCCCGTATAGAGATTGATCGCGACACCGGACATGAAGCTGCGGCCGGTCGTGGTAGCGCCTGCAAGGAAAATCTCAGGCTTAAGTTCGCGGGTAACATCCGTAAGCACGCGGCAGTAACGCTCGGCATCGTAGTTTTCAAGCTCAGGAGCTTCGTAGACGTAGACCTTGTCTACCGGATAGCTCGCGAGGTCTTCGACCGCTTCGGAGATATTATTGCCGAGAATAACAACGGCCAGTTCGGTATTTCTGTCATCCGCCAGAGTTCGGCCGATATTGATAAGCTCGAAGACGACAGGAGCGACTTTGCCGTCGCGCTGCTCGCCGAAAACCCACACTCCCTTATACCTAGAAAGGTCTTCGGTGGCCTGCTTCTCGATATCTATAGATATGGCATTGAATTTACAGGACGATACGCACGCGCCGCACATGGTGCAGCTTTCAAGGGTAATGGTGGCGAGTTTGTCCTTTACCTCTATTGCATTGGTTCCGCAGGCCTTTACGCACAGCGTGCAGCCCGTACATTTGGACGCATCAACTGAAATGGACATCTTACACCACCTCCATAGTCTTCAGTGCATCATAAAGCTTATCGGCGAGCTCAGGACTCTCGCCTTCGAATGTTTCGCCGCCGCCCCTGCATGGCGGGGTCATGATCTTCACGACCTGAGTGGGAGAACCCGTCAAACCGACTTTCTCAGCGGGTGCGTCGATATCGGCGATACCCCATGTGGTAATCTCGGCCTTCTTTGCAGCCATCTTACCACGCAGACTCGGGGTCCTCGGCTCATTGATCTCCTTAACGACCGTAAGAACAGCCGGGAGCTTGACCTCGCAGACCTCGTAGCCCTCTTCGATGAGCCGTTTGACGGTCATCTTCTTGGAATCGATATCCTGAATCTGCGCTACATAAGCAACCTGAGCATAGTTCGCGTGAACCGCGATTCCAGGGCCGACCTGGCCGGTATCGCCGTCGATTGCCTGCATTCCACAGAAGACGATATCGGGCG
>DJHI01000115.1 GCA_002431715.1 Armatimonadetes bacterium UBA5829 | reverse complement strand
AGAAAGTGGGCCAGGTCGGCACTCTGACTTTCAAAATCACGGAGCTCAGAATATCTCAGATCAGGTTTGAAGGCCTGCGTAAAGTCCATGAGAAGGCCGTAAGGCGAGTGCTTTCGATCAAACCCGGCGACATTTTCAGCCGCATGGCGGTTATTCAGGACAGCAAACAGATTCAGCAGTTGTCCGTCTTTGACGGCATCGCACCCGAACTCGAACCCACATCTCAAATGGGCGAGGCTGTTCTCATCTGGAAATTAAATGAGAAGGAGCAGTTCAACTATGCCGATTGGGGTGGAAGCTACAGCCCCGAGGATAGTCTTGTGGGAGAGATAAACCTCACATTCGGAAATGTCGGCGGCAGCGCGCGCAGGCTCCTTGTTTCAGGAGAGATGGGCAGTGTGGAATCACAGGCCGGCNNCCGTGGATAGCGCCGAATAACACATCTCTACTGCTGGATGCCTTTTCAGTCCCCCGCTACAGGTTTTCGCATGACCTCGCAGTATCGGGTCGATATTACGAGCGCCGCAGCGGGTTTAAGGCTGCCGTAAGCAAAATGCCGAACCCGTATTTGACTTTGGCAACCGGACTGAGATATGAAAATATTACCGCTCATAATCTGCCGTCTACCGATTTCACCGATCCGACTATCCAGAGCGGCAGCCTTATTATGGGAAGTTTGAAATCCACTTACGACCTGCGCGATTCTATCACCACAACCGATGGAACATACACCATAAATCAATTTGAATGCGGGTGGTCAGATCAGGACACCGGCGGGAACAGCATGATCGGAAAGCTGTGGTCGGACAGAAGATGGTTTGTCCCACTTCGAGAAACAAAAGATGCAGCCAATAATCCGGTCCCGGTTCTTGCGCTCAGGACTCTGCTTGCAGGCTCAGCCGGAAGCCTGCCATATTACGAGCAGTATTTCGTCGGCGGAATCGGTGATTTTCCACTGAGAGGTTATGTCGAATCGCGATTCTGGGGCAAATATGCATTTCTCGCGAATGCTGAGTTGAGATATCCTCTAAGTAGAAGTTTCGGAGTGGTGGCATTCGTCGATACAGGTGATGCCTGGGGAAGCGAGTTTCAGTTCGTTCCGGGCATAACAACAAATTACAGCCAGCACAAAAAGTTTTCTCCCAAGGCAGGAGCGGGTGTTGGTATAAGGTATAACTCATCTTATGGGCCTATGTCACTGGATTTCGCCTATGGAGACGATTTCCGAACTTATTTCAGCGTGGGTCAGCTATTTTGAAACATAGGCTCATTATTCTGCCATCTCTTCAGAGCGGCTATCTCCATCTCTGCTGATTTGATCACGAGTTTTGCCTGGTTTTTCAAATCATCATTACGGCTCCTTGAGAGAAGCAGCGCGGCAGCATCTTTGGCACGCTGCAGATAGGTGAGCATAATTTGAGCGTATTCTGCATCGAAATGCCGCCATTGGGTCTGCTGAAGCCGAACAAAATCCACACTCGAATCGNNGCTACTCGCTGAGTCGCCTGCCGGTCGCTTTGGTATACCAGAGATCGAGCTTCTTTCTATAGTCATATTGCTCATGGCTTATATTTTGCGAAAGCTGCCTCAGGCCGACATCCATACTGGTCTTCAGTTCCACTTCCGCAAGAGCCTGCATATCCGTGTGAAGCTGATACATCAGCCTCGTATATTGAAGATCGAACTCTGTTCCGGTCAGGTTTTGAAGAGAAGCCAGCGAGCTTAAATCCGTCCCCGGAGGTCTCGGCCCGACCTGACACTCCTGACAAAATGCCGACATCGAGAGAAAGCACAATACCACTATAATCAGCCAAGCAATTCGCATCATAGTATAACCCTTTGTTGCATAAATTGTGACTCGTATTGTACTTTCCCTTATGTCATCACAGGAAATCAGGGTTCGATTGCCCGATTAGTATTAGCCCGATGTGTTACTCGTTTTTCCGAGTTGGTCTTGCGATCACCCAGAACGGACTCAAGCATGGATTTGAACAAAGGCAGTCGTTTGGCTTTGATAACTAAATCCCATATCGGCTCGCATTTCTTCCAACCACCCGCATATGCTACATGCCGCATGCGTCCCGAAAGTGTATCGTGATTCGATGCCGCCCTGAAAATGGATGACCAGCTATAAAAATCTTTATAAGCATGCCAGTATCCAGCCTCCAGAGCAGCCGGAGTGATCTTTGCAGGTTTATATACGACATGGCGGGTGTCATAGAGGTCCCAATTACCACTCGTAATCCTGCCTTGAGCTTGCAGACGCTCATAAAGTGCGGTGCCTGGATACGGTGTGAGGATATGGAAAGTGGAGGTCTCAATCCCCTGCTCCACAGCCCATTCAACTGTTCGGCTGAATACGCTTTCGTCGTCATCATCCAGGCCGAAGACAAAACTGCCGTTAATCATCACTCCCATATCGTGCAATCGCCTGATAGCTGAGTTATAGTTCCTGTCCAGGTTCTGGTATTTGCCCTGAGATTTCAAATTGGCTGCGCTCAGGGTCTCAAAACCGATAAAGAGACTACTACAGCCCGACGCAACTGCATCCTCCAACAGTCCCGGCTCCATAACCGCTCGCACGGTCGCCGCAGCCTGCCATACTCGACCCATTCCATTCATACCTCTGAAAAGGTCGGTCGCGAAATGATGGTCGCCGAAAAGATGGTCATCGAGGAAGAAAAGGTGCTTACCGGGCAGGCGGTCTATCTCTGCCAGAGCATCGTCCACGCTCTGCGTGTAAAAAGATTTTCCTCCCCTAAAGAAAGCTTCCTTATA
>DJHI01000023.1:8794-9559 GCA_002431715.1 Armatimonadetes bacterium UBA5829 | reverse complement strand
TGGATATCCGATCCAGCCCGAACAAGAACTTCCGGTTATTCTGCATTTCCTGAGGAGCACCTTGAATAAAAGCAATGCTCGTAGTCTGCGTATAGCGTTTGGTGCCGGCATAGGCTTTTGCATTGGCATTGGGCTTCTATTGTTAGCTACCTGCACCCCATGGACGGTATCTAATTGGATGCATACATTATTGGTAGCTCCTCTATTACTAATTATTTATCCGATCATAATGATTGGGACATTGTTTCACGCAAACGTGGAACGATTAACTATTTTATTGGGCGCATTAGCGCCATGCATTTATCCTTTCTTTATGGCTCTGATTGGCGGCTGGATGGGTGTAATATGGCATAATCGTCGCAGTGTTTAGCACCCAAGCACGCAATTGTTATACTGGGTCAGGATTTTCGCACCCAGACCCTGCAGTTTGGTGATAGATAATTGAGACTGCTCTTCATAGGCGATATAGTTGGAGCACCGGGGCGCAGGGCCGTCAGCGAAATGCTGGGTGACCTGCGCTCGCGTTATATTGCTGACTTTGTCATTGCAAATGGAGAGAATGCCGCAGGAGGATTTGGTATAACAAAGCCTGTCGCCAAGGCGATTTTCGACGCAGGTGTGGATGTGATTACTCTGGGAAATCACTCATGGGCAAAGCGCGACAGTTGGGACTATATCGAGGAAGAGCCTCGCATAATCCGCCCAGCCAACTATGGCCCCGGCACTCCGGGACGAGGTTGGGGGACATTTGAAACGAAAGACGGC
>DJHI01000023.1:2211-8713 GCA_002431715.1 Armatimonadetes bacterium UBA5829 | reverse complement strand
CCAGGACCGCTGATACCATACTCTCAGAGTTGGAAGACGATCACGGCCCTGTCATAGTCGATATGCATGCAGAGGCGACCTCCGAAAAGGCCGCATTGGGTTTTTATCTGGACGGCAGAGCAAGCGCCGTTATCGGAACACACACGCACATTCAGACGTCTGATGAAAGGGTGCTGCCGAATGGAACTGCCTACATCACCGACGCGGGCATGACCGGTGTTGTGGAATCGGTGCTTGGTCTGGACCCTGATGAGGCAATCAGGCGGTTTATCACGCAGATGCCGGGCAAGATTAAGCCTGCTGACGGTGAACCGACACTTCAGGGCGCGGTAATAGATATCGATGCCGCAAGTGGTAAGGCGGTAAGTATTCAGCGGATCAATATCCGCGCAAATTCTGAATTATGAATATTGATTCTGAGTTAGAATGACAGGTTTTCCCCAATTCGAAATTCAGAATTCAAAATTTAAAATTGACACTCCGGTTGGCTCCCGGTTAGAATAAAGCTGGAGGATATAGTAATGCGTTTGTTGCGTTTTGTTTTTATTGCTGTGATTGCTTTGGCGGCAGTTGCAGCTTGTGCCGATGTTAAGGATGAATCTTATATATATAAGGGAGCGCCTTTAAGCGGTGAAGGCATTACTGTCGGCTCCTGGGGCAGCGGTAAGGCTGTCGAATCGACAAAAAGAATATTGACCGGAAGCAATTCCATTCAGATTACAACTGACGGTTTTTATGCTGGCGGCAAGATTAACTTTACAAAACCTGTGACTCTCTTTACGGGAACACCAGCTAAAGACAAATATATTGTGTTCACTTTCTATTTTGAAGAGATAAAGACAGTCGACCCGGCTGCGGGCACCGGATACTCTTTTGATGTTGAGTCCTATGTTGTTCCTAAAATAAGCACTCTGCGTTTTGTCTTTACTTCCGAAGACGGCGCTGTCATTTCCGCAGAAGAGCAGACAGGCATAGTGGACAGTGACGATAATTGGGTGCGTATTGCAGTCCCACTTACCAAGCTTAAGTCTTCTGAAGGTGAAAGCGGCTTTCGACTTCAAACACTTGTAATTTGTTCCGATATACCCGGCACATTCTCTCTAGGTGAGATCAAACTTGCGACTGATGATACTCCCATAAAGGTAGATTCCATCGGCAGTCAGACGGTTGCCGTCTGGGATCAGGTATTTGTTGTTGCTGAAGCCGAAGGTGGAGTGAGCACTCTGAAGTATTCCTGGGATTTCGATGATAAGAATGGCATTCAGGAGGAGCAGACAGGTAAGGCTGCGCGTTATGTCTTTACTCGCGGTGGTGATTACACCGTTACGCTCACCGTCAGCGATGTAAACGGCATTAAGAGCCCTGTGCAAACATCAAGCGTTATTTCAGTAATAGACTAGGCTTTTTCGGAGACAATTTGCTTTCCATAACAGCTATTTGGCGTTCACTGCGGCCGAAGCAGTGGACTAAAAACCTACTCGTATTTGCCGGATATCTATTCACTATCGAACGCGGACATCCGCTGAGCACCCTGCTGATCGTAACTGCCGGGTTTGTTCTGTTTTGCGCGGTTTCAAGCTCGGGATATATCCTCAATGACGTGTCGGATATCGACCGCGACCAAAAGCATCCTCGCAAGCGTAATCGTCCCATCGCGGCAGGTCAGGTTTCCATACCGGCTGCTGTTCTATTCAGCGTAGTCCTGCTTCTTGCCTCACTGGCAGGGTCATTCGTGCTCGATATTCCTTTCGGCTGTCTTATCACGGCCTACTTCGTTCTGACCTTTGCCTACTCTCTATTTCTCAAGCACTTCGTGATTATTGATCTACTGGCTATTACGGCGGGGTTTGTAATAAGGGCGGTGGCGGGAGCTGTTCTGATAGATGTCGCCATATCTCCCTGGCTTCTGGTCTGCACAACTCTGCTGGCGTTGTTTTTGGGGCTTGCAAAGAGAAGAGGAGAGATGATGACTCTGGATAATGGCGGGGTAGACTATCGGCCGATCCTCAGCCAGTATTCTACTGAAATGCTCGACCAAATGCTCACCATATCCGCTTCCGCTTCATTGATGGCCTATTTTCTATATACATTCACAGCGAATTATTATACCGGCGAGCAGCACCCGGCAATGATGGCGACGGTGCCGTTTGTTATCTATGGCCTGTTTCGATACCTGTTTCTCATCCACACAAAAGATGCAGGCTCTGCTCCCGAGCAGGTGCTGCTTGAAGATAAGCCTCTCCTTATTAACCTCATCCTGTATATCATCATGGCGGCGATTGCTCTCAAAATATAAAAATGCCGACCGTCCAAAGACGACCGGCATTATAATTGGGGCGAGTAATGGGACTCGAACCCACGGCCTTCAGGGCCACAACCTGACGCTCTAACCGACTGAGCTACACCCGCCATGTGGCGCCCCCTGGGTGAATCGAACACCCGACCCACTGCTTAGAAGGCAGTTGCTCTATCCCCTGAGCTAAGGGGGCAACGTTTGTCGGCTCAAATCCGACCACTCATTATACCATAAACGGCTTTTCACTCGCAACTGACAATTAGAGAGTTCAGTTTCGCGGGAATGCCATTCCGACGTAGTGAACTCCGCCACATTACGCTTTTAATTAATCTGAATCAACATTACTGATGTGTTTGGCAAATTAACTGTTACCGGCAATATTCCAGGGCTTCCTGCTATTGTTTGGTTTTCGACCTCTTCCAATCGGCAGTTGCTGCCCAGTTCTTGGGAGTTAGTGTGGGTTTTGTCGATCAAAAAGCACTTGATATTGGCTCTAGTGGTATTCAATCCCACTATCTTAAGATTGATATTACTGCTCTCAGTGTTGCTGGTGTTGTATAGTATGACATTGCATTTACCGTCTTTGCCTGCTGCAATACCACCGATATTTGTCGACGAGCAATCTAGCTTAAACCGTTTCCCACTGAGCTTTGAAAACATGAGAAAAGCATAGTAAGGGGTTTTAGCCTGGTTATCTGCCGTGAAAAGTCCCCATCTACCCCAGTACCTGGAGTTTTCTTTCGGACTGTCTTTAAGCTCGAAAAACGGCATATGATCGATCTCACTGTCCATTGCTTCACAGATAGTGCGAGCAATGTAGACTGCTCCGCGATAATCGTCATTTTCAGGAACCAGCCCTGCATCAAAATTCCATTCGTCAATTATAAGCTCGGCATTCATGCCTTTTTGAGATAACCACTCGCGTACCCTAGCCGAATCGTCTATAAAATGGCAGGAGGTGTCATGATAATCGTGCCAGGAGATAAAATCGAGCCGCAGATTGCCTTCCTTAGCATAATCTATAAGAGATTTTATCCAATACTCCTTAAAACTGGATGAAGTCGGCCCACCGAACTTTATTCTGGAATCGGCGCGAGTTGCCACCTTCGAGGTCAGTGAGTAAAAGCTTAGATAATCCTGAATAGTTCCACTAAAGAATCCGCACTCGGGCTCATTCCAGAATTCCCAGTATTCTATGCCGAGTTTACGCTCGACATTAAAATGTCTGACAGTTTTATAAACCAGCTCAGCCCATAATTTACGGTCATTTGGAACACTGTATTTCTCATCACTCAAAGGCTTTGGAGTGTAGCTCAATGACATTAGGGGCCTTGCACCCATAGCGATAATGGAGTCTATATACCGATCAAGATTGGAAAAATCCACATTGATATGGCCGTCCTTGATTTCACATTTACAATAGTAATCATATAGGTGATCGATGCGGATTATGTTTGGATGAAGCTCTCTCATCTTGTCGACTATCGGGAGCAAGTTATTGGGATTAGTTGATTCACCACCCTGAGCGAACTCATGCATTATCGGTTTCAACGGGCCCAGCGGATTGGATGTATCGATGATTACATTAACTTCTGCAGCATTGCAAACAATTGCAGTTAAAGCAAGTATTACGAGGACAAACAGCAGTTTTTTCAACAGATTCACCTACTCCTGTAAATTATTTAATGTCACCTTATCCTTCAGACTGCCGACTTCCTGCAGAAGACAATATACTAGGCGGTTTACGGTTAGTAATGCACGCGACCAACCGTGAATTACTTAGTTGCCTAGTTCGGCAAGTTAGCATATAATCTCATCATTAAAATGAAGGTTATGTGTGGAGGGAAGAGGGATGAGGAGAATCGCAGAAATATTGCTCGCAATAATCATTTGTTTCTGTCTGGGGTCTATGGCCTGTGCTAAGAGTGCGTCGCAGTCAACCAAAAAAACGACAAAGCCGGCCCAGCCAGGCAAACAAACCACTCTCGATCTGGCGAAAAAATACATCAATGCTTACGAGTCCAAGCTCGATTTTGACACACAGCAGGACATTAAGGCGATCAGAACAAAACTGTGGATGAGCAAGTCTCTGAAATCCACATATGAAGATGCCATAAACGGCTATGTGGACGCTCTGACACTGCAGCTTGCCTCAAAGAAGAACTTCAAGGCTATTGCTGTTGCATCCGCTATTCTCGTTCAAAACGCTCCCGATGCTCCTCGAACGACCAATTTCTTTGCGTCCGTGCTTCATTCGCTGGATAAATATGAGGATTCTACTCTAGTCTTCAGATATATATTGACCATTACCCCAAAAAGCGAGCTTATCAAGATCAATCTGGCTAATGTCTATGAGGACATGGGCGAGTGGGAGAAAGCTAAGAAGCTTGCCGATGGTATCGTTGCAGACAATCCCGAATGCAAGGCCGCTCATAAAGTCTTGGCTCATTACTGGTATGAAAAGAAGAACATGACCTTTTTTGGCGACGAGCTGGTAAAGTCATCGACATTCAAAGGCTTTGTCAGAAACAAGCTCTCAAAGAAGAATAAGAAGATCAAGGAAATAGAGAGTCAGCCGGAAGACACCATAGAGACTTTAGAGCAGAAAATTGAAAAAGCAGACGATGTCGTTCCGACTACTACTGCTGATATCATAGAAGAAGATTTTCCTTCTGAAGCCGAACAGATCCGTGATAGGTACTGTAGGCTTACCGGCGATGAACAGTTTATTCTTCCACTTTTGCCGCAGTGCAATACTAACGATCCCAAAGCATATCGGTTGAGCGAGCCTATTCTCAAGATGTGGGCTCAGATCTTTTTTGCTAAGCAGGCGAAAGTCGAAGCCTCTCGACTGGGGATCAATTTAAATGGTGATGAGAATGCCATACACGCTCAGGGCCAGGCAGCCGCGAAGAAAGAGATGACTGAAGCGATGCAAAACGCTCAGGACATGCTTAAGTACATGCAAAACCTTAATGTTAAAGGCATGACCGGTGCCGACAAGGCCAAGATGAACGAGGCAATGAAACAGCTTCAGCAGGTAAGTAAGCAGCAGGGCGTGAAACTGGAAGACAAGCCGGTCGATATAAATAGGATTCCCGGCTTTGATTATGGCTCCCAGATAGTGATTAAAAATTATCAAGATTACATGAAGATCGAGATGACTTACGAGAATTACTTCAGGAAATATTTCCAGAAGAAATATCGTGGAGAAGCGGACGATATATCACGTGTTTATCTGAATAAAGTCCAGGAAGAAAATACATACCATGACCAGAAAATGGCAGAACTCAAGAAGGAACACGACCAGGGCAAGCATGGAGAAAAGGATATACCGTGCCGTAAGGAGATACTGAGGCATAAGAAAAAACTGAACGAGATTGCGCTAGCGTCATATCAGCGCTGGGTGAACCTTTATATGCCGGAATACACCCAGAAGATGAAGCCGACACTCGACGCTTATTATAAGACTTGCATGCTTTATGTAAAGAATATGAATGATCCCAAAGTCATGGAGCATGAGTATAATAAAGTACGCCGTACGCATATGAGTTACGCGGTGATGGCGGCAAGTCTTTTACTGGAGGGTGGGGAGTATGAGTACGTCGGAGAGACGGATGAGGAAGAGGAGCAGCTTCGCCAGGATGAAATAGCAGCAGAAAAGGAAGCAAAAGAGAAGCAGCAGGAATACGAGCAGAAGTTCAAGGAGCCTGAATTTGATCTTTCTAAGTGGCTCGAGGATCATCTGGTGATGGAGGTTTCCTGCGAATTTCTATCTCTAAAGATAAACTCAAAGAGCATCGAGTTCGAGGCCTGGGCATTCGGTCCCGGTGCCGGCATAAAGTATGATTGGACGGCTCAGGTTCTGGAGACATACACCGGCGCCGGCGCGAAATTTGAAATCGGAGTGAATATAGCAGGTGCTGAACTGAAAGCTGAAGCAAAGGGTGACTTTATCAGGAAAACGGCCAAATGGGACTTCGCTAACGGCACATACGAAGAGAGCTATGGAGCCAAGGGAGAGATAAAAGTCACGGCCGCGGATATGCTCAGTGTGGGTGGGGAGATGACTGTCAACACCCAGCTCGAGGCCAAAATAGCAGGAAAAATTCAAATCGAAGGTGCTGGGTATATAGAGGCTGAGCAGGAATTATAACTCAACTTTACTACTTTGCCCCGGCACTTGCCGGGGCTTTTTTTATTTTT
>DJHI01000023.1:0-2191 GCA_002431715.1 Armatimonadetes bacterium UBA5829 | reverse complement strand
GTGAACGACCCAAAACCGAGGTAGGTCAATTGGAGATTGAGGTGGCGCTTTGCCGAAAGCATGGCATTGTCGACAGCATGAATGAGGCCGGCTCCGATCAGGAGCTGGCGCATAAAATTGCCGATGGGGACATTGATGCGTGGGATCGTTTTTTTGATCGCTACTCATCCTGGTCCTACAATTTCGCATATCGGCATCTTAACTCAAATCATGCCGACGCTCAGGACTTGTGCTCAGACATCATGCTGACAGCCGCTAAAAGCATCGGCGGATTCGACTTTAAGCGCGGCTGCCTGGATGCCTGGCTGCATGGCCTTGCGCGAAACCGATTATGCCACTTTTGCCGCAGTCGCCGTATCGAACTCCCGCTGATTCCCGACATTATCGACCATTCCTGCCATTCGGATGCTGCATCTATAGATATAAGCGATACCGCTCATACTAAAGATGCAGTTAACCGTTCCCTCGCAAGCATACCGTGCAGACAGGCTGAGGCGCTTATCGGTAAATATGTAGAGGGCTATACGACAGAGGAACTGGCACTGCAGATGGAGATTTCGATAAAAGCGGTTGAGTCTCTCCTGGTTCGGGCACGTGAGTCGTTCCGTTCGGTCTTTGGAAAACTGATGGCCGACGATCTCGGAGGTGATAATCTTGGATAGCAATAAAAAATATCCCTCTGTCGATCCTGTTGATCTAATTGAAGAGCATTATGAAGCGGTTGAGATGCCGGATGCGTTTCGGCGCGAACTGCAGATAAAGAGCCAAAATATTATTGCCAAGCGCCGCCGCAGACGTGTGCATATATGGGCATTTAGTCTTGCCGGGGCGTTTGTTTTGGCGGCTGTTCTAATTCTTGCAAGCAGGCTTATGTATATGGGGCCGAATGGCGGGCGGACGGCCCCCATACATAAGCAGCTAAGAATTGCGACCGGTAAAAAAGCAACTGAGAAGAAAATCAACCCGCAAAGGAAAACTAGGAATGGCTACCATGCGATTTCAATAAGCGAAAATGCCGACAAGGTTACTGCGCATTCCGGCAATATAAGAATAAAATCTGAGTCTGAGATCGCGCATGAAAATAAAGACATTACGATTCCGGGCTGTATAAAAATAAGCGACCCTATTGCGGTTATAGCATCTACATCCGGGCGGGTCACGAACGGTGAATGCAAGGTGCTTGTTCCCGGGGAGAGAATATCAATCGGCATGCCTGTCAGCACGGGCCGAGACGGGCGCGCCATTCTGGTCACTCGCGGCGGGAGTGAGCTTATTATGGATTCAGGCACGTATTTTGTCTTCACCTCCAAAGACACCATAAGGATTGCCCGTGGTAGGTTATATTGTAACAACCGTCATAAGGAAATCGCGCAGTTGAATACTCTTGCCGGGTCCATAAAGCTGCTTGGCACAACCGTAGATGCCAATCTTCTGCGCAGAGGCAAATTAGCGGTCACTGTAGTCGACGGCAAAGTCGAGCTCTCGAATAAGCATGGAACCTCGCTTATCGATGCAGGCAATCAATCCGTAATGGCCACATATAGTGTTCCCTGGCGAGGTCTTAGTGCGGGTACGATTGACGAAACCGCCTGGTATCAGGGCAAAGGCGACTACCAATCGGATTTCGGCGATATAGCGTATACGGTCAACCGTGCCGGCGGACTGATTACGGAGGTTTGGACTGTCAAGGAGGACGGCTCTAATAAACACCGAATTTGCAGCTTCATTGGCAGGATAAACGATCTAGGGCCATGGCTGCCGGGGCAGCGATGGCTGACTATGGATTATTACAGTCCTCTATGGACCACCCCGGATATCGAAAACCATACAGCAAATAGCGGTTCCGGGCATCCGATTATAGATAGTCCAAGCTGGTTGCTTGATATTGCTACCGGGCAAATTCAAACGCTGGATCGACTGCCGGAAGGTTATCGGGGTTTCTATTTCAGCACGGCTCCCGATCCAAGGCTTGTAGCCTTCACGGGTTGGCATAAGGACAGCGAAGAGAAAAATGAACCTGGCTTGTTCCTGTTTGACAGGTCCAGTNNCGAATCTTTTGGATGGCGACATCAAAACTGCAGCTGCCTGGGCTCCCGACTGCAAACATATAGCGATCTCTTCGGGTCAGGGTTATACTAATGATCATGATCTTCAAATAATAGATGTCGAAACCGGAGAGGCACATGATCTG
>DJHI01000245.1:3345-3585 GCA_002431715.1 Armatimonadetes bacterium UBA5829 | reverse complement strand
TAAGGGCGTGTATGTCGACTGCGACAAGGACTGCTTCCTTGTAAAAGTCGAGCAGAAGGGCGCGGCGTGCCACGAAGGTTATAGAAGCTGCTTCTTTAGGAAAGTCGATTCCGAAGGCAATATGGAAGTTATCAGCGAGAAGCTGATGGAGTCGTACTAGGTTACAGAACTTTCCACTCCAGATAGGATACCTGGAGAGATTTGAGATTACAGGACACTGCCCTCCAGGTAAGATACCTG
>DJHI01000245.1:0-3313 GCA_002431715.1 Armatimonadetes bacterium UBA5829 | reverse complement strand
ATGGAATTATTTGAGCAAAAAACAGCCGAGCTGGAGTCTTATTGCAAACAGCTCGGTCATTCTTCTTTTAGAGGCAGGCAGATTGCGGACTGGCTCTACAAAAAGGGCGCTCGTCTGCCCTCCGAGATGACCAATCTTCCAGGCTCTCTTCGCGATGAGCTTAATGCCTCCTGCACCATCACCAGGTCAAAAATTATCAAGAAATCGAAAGCCCCCGACGGGACCACAAAGTTTCTACTGGAACTGGGTGACGGGGAGACTGTGGAGACCGTTCTTCTTCCATATGCCGACAGATTGAGCGTATGCGTATCAAGCCAGATAGGCTGCTCGGCAGGATGTATGTTCTGCGCGACCGCTATGTGTGGATTGATTAGGAATCTTACCGCGGGAGAGATCATCGATCAGGTTCTTACCCTTCAGGAACAGGCTAAAAATCGAGTTACCCATGTGGTCTTTATGGGCATGGGTGAGCCGCTTATGAATATGCCGAATGTGCTCAAAGCGATTCACCTGCTCAATGAAGAGGTCGGGGTATCGATGCGCAGGATTACGGTGTCGACGGTGGGTATCACGCCTGCAATTAACAAACTGGCGGAAATGGACCTGCAGTTGACCCTTGCGTTAAGCCTTCATGCGCCTGATGATGAGGTTCGAAAGAAATTGATTCCGCTTGCGTCCAGGTTCCCGATCGGCGAACTGATTAAGACTTGCAGAGACTATGCCGACCGCACGAAGAGAAGGGTCACCAGCGAATATCTTTTGATCGCTGGCGTCAATGACAGTCCCGCGCAAGCGTCAAAGCTGGCCGGACTGCTCAAGGGTATGCTCTGCCATGTGAACCTGATCCCATATAATGAAGTTCCCGATAAACCGTATAAGCGCCCTGGGCGGCAATCGATTGCTGCTTTTCGTCAGGTACTCGAAGACGCCGGTATCGAGGTCACGCAGCGGCTGGAACGTGGGCACTCGGTTTCAGGAGCATGCGGTCAGCTCAGGCGATCTACCCATCAAAAGTAACCTTGCGGATAAATCCACGGCTACAAACACACAAAGTCGGCCTTCGCCGACTCAAGCGGCCCGGCTTGCTATCAGGTCTTTTACGTTCTCGCTCTTTCTGACCGGATGACGCGTCTGTACTTTCTCCAGGTTACGGGAGATATAACGCAGCAGACAGCCGTGTGAGCATAAATCCAGATCGACATCGGAACACATAAGCTCATCACGCGTACCTGCCGACCTTATTTCAATGCTGGACATAACCAGCCAACCGTCACCATCCGTGGTCTGTTTCCCGCATTCCTCGCATACTTTTACCGTAAGTATAGACATCTTCCTTCCCACCTCTCAAAATAAGGACTAAGCAATTTACAGTGGGTAAATTGCCCTATTGGGCCCAAAGCCTGCGTATGAAATGACGCATACCCTGATACAAGTTCAAGGCCGTGTATTACTTAGCTCCATGATACCCATTAAATGCTCGGCCAATCTCGCATGACGAATTATTTTCAACTTTCACTCCAATATCCCCTTTGGCACGGAATTGGCAGAAAGACATGGGGCAATGGATTGGCTGGAGGATAATTTTGCGTTTGACGCATATTTTG
Source organism: Armatimonadetes bacterium UBA5829 (assembly GCA_002431715.1). Classification (GTDB taxonomy): domain Bacteria; phylum Armatimonadota; class UBA5829; order UBA5829; family UBA5829; genus UBA5829. The sequence continues at coordinate 1,709 of DJHI01000245.1, read as the reverse complement.
GCCGGTTTGTTGGTTTTCTCATCTATATCGATTGCTCAGGCATCGACTTCAACTCCTTTTAAGATACTTTCAAGCACAAGAAATCCGCTCGTGTGGCAGAGGTTCGATCAGTGGCTGATGATTACTGAAGATCTCACGACCGGGCGGGTCTGCTATTTCTATTCCCCTCAAACAGGGACCAAGATGAGCTTGAAAGACCCTCTTGTGGGCTCATGGGTTCCGCTCGGCGCGGCCATAAAGTGGTTGATGTATGTGGATCATGTTAATGGATTGGATAGATTGATCTCACACGATGTGGATAGTCAGAACTGGCATATCACCAAACCTAGCACAAATAATCAGGTTGGGTGCGGCATGGTCGGTAATATCTGCTGGTTCGGCGAATACAGGGCCGCGACTGTGAACGGAATCACACCGGTCGACCTATATACCGCTGATGTAAGCTCGGGTGAAATATCGGCTGTCTGCGTGAGTGATTCGCAGAAGAGCCTGTTTGCGCACGACGGAAACCTGCTTATATATAAGGCGCAGTATTCATCGAGCACAACCAGGCTCTGTGGTCGATATTTCGATGGAACGGGTGAGTTTTTGATTGAACACTGCAGTCCTGTCGAGACATCCGTATGCGGAAATCTGGTTGCTTGGGCGGTGCAATCGGGATCCGGCTGGTATATTATGGCGAAGAATTTGGCAAGCGGTGAGGTGAGGAGCGTCGCTTATACCACTGCAAGCCCGCCGCATCCGCAGGCAGGCGAGAACACTCTCTTCTGGGAAGATGCCAGGAACTCGGCATCGACAGGTATCGATATTTACGGCTATGACTGGCGCACCGGAGAGGAGTTCGTAGTGACAAATGCAGCCGGTAACCAGTATGGACTGAGAGTCTGTGATGACCTGATTACATGGGTCACCGGGCCGACCAATTACCAGATACTTTGGGGTGCATGGCTGCAGCCATATGCCTCCAGAGTGGTCGATTTGAGACCTGACCTGATAGAAGGGCTGCATGCGGACTTGTCGTGGACAGCGGTCGGCACCAGTTCTAACCGCGCCGTATCATATGAACTTCGCGCAGGCCAATCGGCTGTAACCGATTCGAACTGGGATCAAGCCGATATTATATGCACCGTGACCTCATCGGCAGCACCGGGATCTAGCGTATCAGCCGCTTGGAACGCATCAGGTTACGGCTGCTATTTCATAGCGGCCAAAGCGACTTTTGCGGACGGCACGCACTCGAATGTATCGAACTGCATAAAGGTATATTTGCTTTCCGATGCCAGGGAGGCTGTTCAATTACAGGGAGGATATGTTGGATTTATGGGGACCGTTACCGGCATAGGAATGGATAGGAGCATATATATTCAGCATGGCAACGGTGTGCCGAGTGTTCGAGCGCTTATTGGCGCGCAGGACATAGGGATGGAGACCGGTGATATAGTAACGGTAACGGGTATTTGCGATGCTGACAGTGAGTTCTTCGGGCCGCTTATAAGAGAGGCCGTCATTAAGTCAAAAAGCAGCGCGGGTGAAGTCAAAAAATTCGCTATGAATAACAAAGCCCTCGGCGGGTCGGCGGCAGGCTATAAGGGAGCATCGAATGTGTGGATGCCGGTCAGGGTATGGGGCCGGGTCTCCGACTTGTCTTGCTCGAACGGCTGCACATTCAGGCTGAATGACGGCTCGACAAATGAAGGAGTGAATGTAGT
>DJHI01000207.1:8896-14402 GCA_002431715.1 Armatimonadetes bacterium UBA5829 | reverse complement strand
TCCACTTTGGGTTTCCTCGAAATCAAGGTGCTTTTCAGTGCTAAAAGCACGGACCGTTTTGCAGTTTTGGCGTCAACAACCGCCCGGATAGACTTTTTGCAGCCCAAACGTATTGGATCTCAAGCTTTGCCTAGTCCATAGGCACTATCCCGCTTGAATCACTGACTTTCACAAGCCTGTGCGGCACACCCTGGTTCATATAAATCGAGCTGATGCCGGTCACTCGAACAAACGTGTCCGTATTTGGAGGCGTCAGGCCCGGTGTCGACACTCTGACACCAGTATATCCTGAACCGTCGTCGCAGCCGGAACCGTCGTCGATGTAGAAGAAACCTGTGCTCCCACCTTTGACACTTCCGACAATCGTTACCAGCAGCCCGATGTTATTCGTGCCTGCCCCGTTGAACACGCCGCATTGTCCGGCTCCCGTATACTCGTTGTAGCACCAGTCACCGCCTCCCAGGCTCTTTGAGGTCATCACAAATGACTTGATATCGCATGAACCCGCAAAACCGAGTGAATTGGCCTGAATGTATCGCTCTTCGTTGGAGTCGGTTGACACGGTTCCTTCGACGTTTACACGCATCCCTGCCGCAAGCCCGTGACTTGCACTATATACTTGAATGCCAATCGAGCGGTCGTCCGATTCGATATAGAATGTGTCGCCAAACGCCGCCGATATACTCGCGTTCATAATCGCGACGCTGTCCATATCAGGCGAGGCCTTAGCATCGGCGATTGTGTCGGCAATGTATGCGACAATCTGCACGGTGTCAGTTGCACCATAGATCGGTATTGCGCCCATCGCCATCGTGTTCATCGCTCTGGCTGTGTTGGTGCCGTCGTCCCACAGTCCGATGGTTGTCGAATCGCCGGGCTGCATATTGTGCATAAGAGAGATTTTCGCAAGTTTCATAGACGTAAACGACTGCACGACATTTCCCATAGACGCGCTGGCCAGATCGGCGCCGTATTGCCTGATTCCAGTTGTGGAGCTATAGAAACCACTGAGCCTTGCGCAGATGTCGTTATGGTAAAAACTCAATGCGTCGCACCACACTATATCTAAGGCAGGGTTGCCGGTCGCAAGTAAGATTTTCCGGTCGACCGGAAGGGCAAGCGGCCCGGAGGTGGTGGCAGTGTCGAATCCCAATGCCGCGTCTATAAACCAGGTAGGCGTTGTCGTGGCCGCCCAGACATATATATCAAACGGCTCGCCCGCCTCGCATTTGATAGCGCTTATACTCGCTCCTGTGGCATCTCCCAGCCACATCACAAGACCATTGCTGCCGCCGTTTTGCAGGTAACCCATATTTTTACGCACGATAGCAAGGTCTGTGACGTCGCAGGAGCCGTCGCCATTGATATCGGCATACTGGTTCGACAGCGTAGATGCCGCCCAGTCGGCCTTTACAATCTCAAAGTCCGCCAGGTTGACGGTGTCGTCTGCATTGCAGTCACCGTTTGGCAGGGAGACCAATATATCCGACATACTATTCTCAATCGTGACTCCCTTCACAGTGGTCGTTAGCCAGTGCGTAACTCCGAATGTTACGTCATATACGCCCGTAAGGAGAGTGTCGAACCTTGCATGCCCATCTTCGTCCAGCGTGACGGTGTGCGTCTCAAGCACCACACCGCCGTTGGGATCGTGTATTCCAACGTCGACCTGCTTCCCATCCGGCGCATGAATCCAGTCTTCGAGTGTGACTTCAATGGGAACGCTCACCGGCTGATGTATATTAAAAGTATCCTGACTCGCTGCCGTAACGGAATAGCTGTTAGATGATATCCTCACAGCGCAGTCCGACGACTCCGGCCCAGTGACCGTCCACACATACTCACCTGTGTTTTCCGCATCCGTGGTCAATGTCTCAATTGTATCCCCTCGGTCACGCGTGAGGTCGATTGTCAGGGTGCCGTCGATGTTTGTCGTCTGCCAGGTTATAGACCGAGTCTCTCCTATACCCCAGGTATCTCCGGCAACCGGCGACAGTATATCGATCGATCGTGTTGCTATTGCGAACTCGCCGTCCGTGACATCGCTTATGGTCGGGTCGGCAAGGGATGTCACGCGGATCAGGCAGTGATCTGAGTCAGGTCCGCTTACCACCCAGGCCGCGCTGCCTGAGTTAGATATGCTCGCAGCAAGCGTTGACCAGTTTGCCCCTGAGTCGCGGCTGATCTCGATCTTCACATTACCCGTCGGCAGGTTCCGCGAGGTCCACGTGATAGTGCTGATCTCACCAACAGTGTACTGCGCTCCCACAGTTGGAGCAGTGACAGTGATCCCCCGGTCCGTTATGGTGAAGACGGCATTGCTGGAGTCGTAGACGGTCGGGTAGGAAAGCGACGTTATCTTGACTTTGCAACTGGTCGAGACGGGCGAGGTCACCGTCCACTGATAGGAACTTGTGGCGGAAGTGCTCGCGACGATTGTCTCGAAGGTGGAGCCACCGTCGCGTGTCAACTCGATCTTCACATTGCCGGTGCAGTTCAATCTGGTCCATGAAATAGTCTGTGTCGTGCCGGTCTCCCAGATTTCGCCGCCGTTTGGTTGAGTGATAGTCAGTGAACGGGTTAAAATCTTGAACGTGTTATCGCTGGTATCCGACATAGTCGGATCGGCCAGGGAAGTTATCCTTATTAGACAGCGAGAGGACAATGGCGACGTGCATATCCACGTAGCCTGACCGTCATTTGCTGTGGATGCGGCAATAGTCTCCCATGTAGCCCCCGAGTCTCTGCTCAGTTCGATCATGACGTTGCCTTCGGGCACGTTGTACGACTGCCAGGTGATATTCGTCGAAGCCCCGGTAAGTATGACCTCTCCCCCGTTTGGTGATAGAACGGTAATAAGACTGTCCACCAGTTCGACAGCACCGGCGCTTTCACCCATCACACTCGTATACGAGTTCGAGCGGACTCTCACTTTTACGTTCTGCTCGTCAGTCCCGGCGACAGTCCACGAATAGCTGCCGTCGTTGGGTGTAGAGGACTCGATTGTGGTCGTGTTCTGGTTATCTTCGTCCCAAAGCAGGATCGAGACATCACCGTCCACATTGCTCGACGTCCAGTTTATGCTCTTTGTCGTGCCGATACACCACTTCTCCCCGCCAACGGGCGATGTGACATGAATCTCTCTTTTTGCAACGGTAAAATCAGCAGCGCTTTCGGCGACAACTTCAGGGTATTCGTACGACCTGATACGAATCCGGCAATGCGTCGAGTTGATATCCCCTATATGCCAGTTCCACATACATTGCACGACCGAGAAGTTGCCGACAAGTGACTGCCAGGTGGCGCCGCTGTCGGTGCTCAGGTCTATGCCGCACAACCCCGTTATGTAGGCGGCACTCCAATATATGGGTTCGGTGTCTCCGGCAAACAACACTTCACCGCCATTGGGCGTGTCCATAAATATCCATTTGCCGGTTATTCTGAACGATGAGTCATTAGAGTCGGCCACACTCGGATTATCGACACTTGAAACGCGAATGAAGCAGGAGTTTGCCGGTGGGCCGGGCACTACGATGGTTGCCTGCCCAGAAGTTGCTCCGGTTGGAGCGCTGTCAATAAGGGTCGTCCAGGTGGCCCTGTTGTCATGGCTTATCTCGATCTTGACAGATCCATCGAGATATTCACCCGTCCACGCAACTGTCTGCGTATTGCCGATCTCCAGCGTGCTTGATGACACTGGCTCGGTCAGGGTGATCGTCCTTTGCACTATTGAAATAGCACTGCGGACATCGAGCGCTTCCGGGAAATCGACCGACACGATCTTTAGGCGGCAGGTCGATGATGCCGGGCTTGTCACAGTCCAATCGTAGCTTCCCGTATCAGCGATGTTCGTGGCGATATTCGTCCATGTCGAACCGTTGTTGCGCGAAAGTTGAATGTTAACCAACCCTGTGAGGTTTTCGGACGTCCATGTAATGGTCTCCTGCTCACCTATACCCCATGTTTCGCCGGTTGTCGGATATGTAAGGTGGATCGACGGCCCCTCGATAATAAAGCTGCTATCGCTGATGTCGTAACAGGTCGGGTTGTTGATCGATGAAACCCTAACAAGACACGCAGTCGAACCAGGCGGCACAACTGTCCACGTGTAACTGCCGTCGTTGAGTGTGGATTCTGTGATCGCCTCCCAAGTCGCTCCTAGATCTCTGCTTAGCTCAAGCTTAATGTCACCGTCGACATTCGAGGAATTCCAGGTGATATCCTCAGTGTCACCGTGAATCAGGTCTTCTCCGCCATTGGGGCTGGTGATGACAAGCGACCTGCTTATGATCCTGAATGTGTTGTCACTGGCGTCACCACACGTGCCATCGTTGGACATGACCGTGATCTTCGCATAGTTCGATACTTTGCCTGAAGCGACCCAGTTATAGACTCCCGTATTCGGAACATCGGCTGCGAGGGTCGTAGAGGTAATACCGCCGTCCCGACTTATCATTATGTCGACCACACTGCCGATATCTCCGTAGCTCTCCCACGTGATCGGGACGGTCTCTCCCAGCCCAACAATTTCTCCGCCGTTGGGGCTGAGCACATATATGTCTTTATGTGAGACTGCCAGCCGGTAAGATGTTGTTGTATCCCAATCCGCAGAACCGTATTTGTATACGGTAAGTCCGTAGATTCCAAGGGTCGGGATTGTGACATCTATAGACTTGTCCCCCGAAAAGCTGTTTTGCACGAGACCGCCCGGCATAGTGTCGTATTTGTTGAACACGGTTCCCTGCGAGTCATACAGAGCCATGCAAAGCGCACAGTCTCCAGTCAACTGATCCAGCTTGATCCCATAATTGCCGGGCGNNCGGGCGAGAGGGATATTTGGTAAAGGTCGATAATGTTACTTGTGTTCATCGTGTAGGGACCGTTCCACTCCACCGCAGGCCGTAAGGATATTGCATCTGCGCTTTCGTGCTCGACCCGGTAGTCGGCTGTCCCCCCATTTTCATTTATAACACCGGCAGAATATGTTCCGCTGGTCATGCGTTTTCCATTCACTAGGACGATATCACAGAACCCGGAGCCGGCATCCGAAGTCAAAAGAGCATTGGGGCCGAAACCGGTGGAACTGCCCTGATAGTCTCCTGCTCCCCAAAGCTTGATGTTGTAGTCGCACATGATGTCCGGACAGAGTGTCGCCACAGCGGACCACGCCGTCTGGTCTACATCGAACGTAAACCCATCGCAGTTGTAATATCTGGGGCTAGGCGCATCTCCCCATGCATCCTTGACCGGCGGCGCATAGCGCGGCATTGAACTTGTTAAGGCAATCGGACTCCATACGAACTGACGGCATTCGATGTTGTCGAACGGCGACTCCGTGGTCGATTCGTCGTTTTCCGGCACAGAGTTATCGGCATCGATCAGGATACCGTACGTATGACGCCCGCCATGGACCAAAACTGGTCCGACGTCGTTGATGCAGGAAAAAGATCCGGCTTCGAGGTCCGACACCTGCTGCCGATCAACTTCTTCTCCATCTATTGTCGCG
>DJHI01000207.1:0-8832 GCA_002431715.1 Armatimonadetes bacterium UBA5829 | reverse complement strand
GCCCGGCGTTGCAGGCGACCGAGTAGTTCAGATATGTGCCCGTCGAGTTGCCGGGAAGGGTCGATGTGAGCGCGCAGGAAGTCAGCGTGGCGCCGGATGAGTTTCTCGGGACGACCGGGCCGGTCCAACCGGCGGGGCTATAGCTGGTCACATTGGTGAGCGCCGCAATGGCGTATTTTGCATACTGGCCGAACCACTCGTCATCCCATGTTATTCTAAACCATCCGCCGTCTCCCGCGCCGGAAGTGTATGGCTGATAGTCTGCGGTCTCGCCCCAGTTGGTGCCCCAGCTGTTTTTTGCGATCCAGCACCTCTGCGAATCGTCCCAGCCGATAATAGCAACTGCGTGGCCGCCTTCCAATACTCCCCACGTGTGCTCGTACACGCCGCCTGAGTAATACATAAAGTCTGTATATACGTCGAAACCGGTGGTCACCGGGCCGTAGGTCATAATGGCGCTTTTGATCTGTTCGATTGTGGGGGTGTCGGTGTCGGCGACCCTCTGCCAGCCGAGAATCTTCGTAAGCCTGCTCTCCCAGTCGGGGCATCTATCCGAACAGGGCTGATCGTCGTTGGCCGTGTAAGGAAAGCAGGAGTCAGGTGGCGCACCGTTGGCGACCAGGTAATTGTAGACCGGAGTCGTGCTGCCGCCGCCACAGTCAAACCCTGCACACGATACTAGAAACTGCTCGGAAAAGTCAGGATTGGCCTGCCAACCGGTGGATCCACTCTGGATTTTCATCGCCGCTTCGGAAACGGCACATGTTGCGAAGACATAGCAGCTTCCACAGCCGCCCTGATCCTGTATATGTGTGGTCCAATCGTGCCCGTCCACGTTCCGCCAGTCCCAGAACGTTGGTAATGGCTCCAAACCGCTATACGATTGCAGAGTAAGGTCTTGTGCCGCGGAAGACTCGGTGGACATATCTTCGCCCCGTATCCACCCGCACAGTTTGTGCGATGTACGCAGCGAGGGATCTGTCTGCCGGGCGATCCATTTTGCCCCCTTATGCGCAATTGCTGCCCTGACACGTTTGAGTTTTACGTCAACATCGTTTGACGGTTCGGCAAATACTCCTACCGATAACACTAATATCAAGACAATTGCAACAGCGCATATACATAATCCATTACACAGCCGATTAAAAAAAGGCAACATAATGCTTCTCTCCCACCTCAAGTTTATCACAGGGATTATACCATGTAATGCTGGGCTATAATGTCTTCCGCAAAATCGTGCTGAGACCTCACGGGAAGCCAGCAATTATTCCACGATTGATTTTCCATCCAAAACGGCTCAAGGACTCTTTCATAAACTACGCAACCGACTTTGCAGGAATGAAGAGGAAAAAGACTAAGTATGAGGTATGGAGAATTGGCAGCCTTCGACACTATCATGGTCGTTTTCCCGCAAGACTCATTTCGACTCCTGCCGCCGCCATTACTTCTTCCACAGGTTCTGGGGACAGGATGTGAAGGCGCGATGGCGTCTATTCGAGATGAGAAACCTCACCACTCTCACTATGATGCGTGGGGAGAGCGTTGCCTTTCCTAACGCCACCTAATTTTAGAAAAAATTATTATGTAATGCAGCGTAAAGCAAAGAACGGGAGCGGCGATAAAATATTTGCAGAAATTGTTGCAATTGCTCCAACCTACACTTTTGAAAAGGGGTAGTGGTCCGGTTTTTCCCGGGCCACTACGCAGTTAAGGACAACTACTGAGCAGAAATAATCATGGCTATATCATCCTTGTATGTCTGCAGCCAATAACCACTACCGACGCGTAAATAATCCTCATCTCCCACCCCATCATATCTAACAGTAAAATCGCCTGCGGAGGAATCCAAACCAGTCATATAAGTCGCAACCCATCCTTCACTTACTGCTTCACTCCATGTCAATAAGGCTGATCCGTCAGTAAATTTAATTCTTGAGTTTGCGCCAGAACTCACTACTACTGTATGGTTGAGAGGATTGCCAATCAAGTGCCAACCACCTCCATTGGGCTGCTCTGTGTATGAATCCTGCTTATTACCAGGAAGGCCTATAGTTATATCCTGACCTGAACCTCCACTAATCGCCATGCCATCGGGGAAACCATCACTACAATATGTGCCTGACGCAGATTGCCATAATTCATAACCATTACCTAACAGAACCTTACCAAACGAAGAACCGGGGGGAGTATCCCAGGAACTCCATTCAGTCCCAGCTTGAGTTATAGGATCATAGCCAAAGAGCTGACCATCGATTCCATCATAAGCGCCAGCAAACACAGTGAGTGGATCAGGATTATATGGCAACAGCATAGCAGACATTCTTGTAAAGCCAGAATATATGTCACCTGTCGCCGTTGCCGCTGAACCTTGGACACTGATTTCAGATGCATTACCGACTCTTATCACTGGCTGGCAGTTATCCGAACCATCCAACAAGCATGAACTAATACCGGTGACGATTACCTTGCTACCGACTGTTGGAGCAGTTGTATTATCTGGAAGTATAACTTGTACTCCGAGATTTGCACTGGCATCAGTAAGATTGCCACCATCATCCAAATAAAAACTCTGCTGTCCAGATTGAGTTACATTACCAGCTATCCTGGTTAAAAGACCAATGTTGTTCCATCCATAGCCTCCAAATACTCCATTTTGGCCTGCGCCAGATAAAGCATCGTAACAGTAATCTCCTCCGCCAAGAACTCTGCTATTCATAGCTAGAGGCGCGATACTCCCTGATCCCGTCTCAATCACTCCGGAAGCGGTAATATATCTTTCTCCATCAGAGGTAGTGGCCAGCGTTCCAGCAACATCGACCCTATCATCCTCGCAAAACCCATGGCTGGTTAATTCTACACGAATTGCAGAGGTGCGGTTGTCAGCCTCGATGTAGAAGTAGTCCGGCCATGTTCTTGTAACAACCGATGAAGAGCAGTAGGCATATGATCCATCTGCCCNNGCCCTTTCTTTTGTTTGTGCAGTGGAAATTCCCCATAATTCATCGGCACCAATATCTATCATATTGTTTTGACGATCTTCCCCGTCAAAATCTTCAGTTAATTGCGCAAGGTCACTATCACCATCCCAGCCAGCATTCATGCAACTCGATCCACCAGTCAAGTGATAATCATTCTGCGAGGAATTCACAAATAGTGGATTGGAAGAAATGTCACCTTGACCCGGGTCAATGCCTGAATAGTTGGTGGAATTTCCATAAACACAGTTATTCCTAAGTTGTGAGGAATAGTTGCCTATGCTATATATTCCAACGTTCCCATTGAAGGAAGATATATTGTTGTGTATATACCGATTCCCGCTTCTATCGATATGGATACCATTCCCTATATTATACACAACTGAGTTATTTAGTACTCGTGAGTATTCATCTTCAATACGGATTCCAGTAGCATTTGCGAATATTGTATTGCCTGCTGCCAAATTGTTAGAGTCAGTCTGTTCATCACTTGAGCGCTTTAATAATAAACCTGCATTTGAGTTAGCTGATATTCGATTATTAATAATCATAGACTGCGAATTTTCACTACATATGCCACTCGCGAGTGCACCGCTATTTGAACTGATGTAATTGTTGGCAATAATCGATGAATCGTAAAGACATTCAATTCCACCTACGATAACAGCTGTGTTGTCAGTAACACAGTTGTCAGTGATTAAGGCCGAGGTCAGGTAAGCATGTATACCACCTCCACTGCTATAAGTGTCTGAAACGTTGTCTGAAATCACATTTCCGGAGATAGCGGGACTTCCGCAAGCAACATATATACCTGAACCATATCCTAGAAGATGCCCAGGAGAAAAAGCACTTATGCTGCCATATACCGCATTGCCGCTGATCGTGTTCCCGGCAATAATTGCCTGTGAGTCAATACAGAATATTCCTCCACCATTGCCTTTGTCTTTATTGACGCCACTATATCTGTTGAGATTATCAATAATCTTATTGTTTGCAATTACTGGTGATCCACCCGCACAATAAATTCCACACCCGTCGAAAGCATGACTAATACTATATACGCGTGGCGTTCCACTGCCATTGCATAAAGTAAATCCATCGATGCGAGTATTCGACGGCGCTCCAACATGAAAAGTAGCGACACTTTGTTTTTCCGTCTCCTCAATGGTCTCATTACCATTGAGGTCAGCATTTATAATAGTTTCGTTGCTAACCCAATTGCGTAGATCCCTTGAGTTTTCATTTCCACTGAATCCACCATAAAGCTCAACTCCACCCTTTACTTTAATATTTTCTCGATATGTTCCTGCCTTTACCCAAATCTCAACACCTGATGCACTATCGTCAATAGCTGCCTGAATAGTCTGCTTGGCCAATGCCCAGAAGGTTCCATTATTATTATTACTCCCCTCCGTATCTACATAAGCTGGGCCAATAACCAACAAGGAATCTAGTAACGTGGTGTTCTGATTACTAGTATCTATAACTGTTATTGTTGATGTATACCGCCCGGNNTGGATAGTAAGCTTGCAGATGAATTAATAGAAACAGTAACTGCCACAGTTTGATTTGGAGATATGGTTCCGCTTTGCGGAGTAACAGTTTGCCAGGTCGCAGAAGTACTTACAGTCCAATTAATATTGGAATTGCTGAAATTTGTTAACAATATGGTTTTTTCCTGGCTAAATTGGCCACCAGGCATTCCTCCAAAAGAGAGAGTATCTGGTAATGATACATAAAAATCATCTGGATCATAAGTAAGCGCATTATAAAGATTTAAACGGCCGCTTGTTTTTATCAATCCTGCACAACTTGGCAATACTTCAACGGAATCGAGCAAACGTATGATTGTCTGGTGGTAATTATCATTCGGATACTGGGCTTTCAACAGAGCAAGCGCACCCGCAACATGTGGAGCCGCCATAGATGTTCCACTTCCATTACAATAGTCAGAATCGCTATCTTTGTCGCACATCATAATGCCGATACCAGGAGCTACCAGATCGACAGATTCTAATCCGTAGTTACTATAATTATCTCCATCTCCGAAGTCGCCGCTGACTCCTATTGCAGCGACGGATACAACGTTGTCTAGTTCATAGCAAGCTGGATAACTTGGATTGGAGTAGTCGGTATTAGCTCCGCTATTTCCCGAAGCCGTCGCAACTATGATACCTTGTGCTCTAGCTTGCTCGATACAAGAATACATCACTTGATCGAACAGCAATCCACCGAGACTCATACTGATTATGTCAGCATCATTTGTTATAGCATAGTCGATACATTCCACTATATCAGAAGTAGTACCTTTCCCACTGCGATTTAGTGACTTTAAAGCCATAATCTTTATCGGAAGCTGCCAAGCGACTCCGACAATACCTACGCCGTTATTGCCGACAGCTCCTATAATTCCGGCGCAGTGGGTTCCATGTCCACAGTCATCGTAGGGGTCTCCAGGCACATAACCGTCAATTGAACACATCCCATATATATCATCCACATAGCCATTTGCATCATTGTCGATCTCATCACCTGGGGTTTCGTTTGTGTTAATCCACATATTACCGGCGAGATCCTGATGAGTGTAGCGGACACCAGAATCTATAAGAGCTACCACAATACTTGGAGTTATTGGAAGATTCAAACCTGCAATGATGCTCCAAGCCTCAGGCGCATCAATATCTGTGTCGTTTGCATTTGAAAGCCCCCATAAAGTGCCGTTGGCATAGTAATAATCATTGGGATCGATGCACGGTTCATAAATATAATCCGGCTGAGCAAATTTGACTAACCCACTTTTTGTGTAATCTTTCAATGCCGATGCTATATCGGTCCCTTTAGGCAAATCAATCACCTGTAGGTTTCCAAACCTTGGATATTCCTTATGTAGCTTTGCCTTGTGCCGAAAATGCAGCTTGTTGAGACCTGACGCAATGCGTGTATCTCCTTTTTTCTCTTTCTTAGGACAGATCAATATGCGTGACGGGTCAAAGAACCGGCTTGCTTCGCGGATGCTTGCGGAGCCGCTACTTATTTCATCTATAGACGGTAGATGATTAGCAGACGCCACAACACCTGATAATACCATCAGAGTAAACAGAAGCATAATACTGAAATAATAAACACGGCAACTCATTTGTATTGCCTCCTATTCGGTATGTTTATTCTCAACAAGCTGAGAATTACAATAATGTATAACAACAATTGCTATTAGTCAATATATATATCTTAATTATTGTTGATCTTTTAATAATTATTTGGGCGTTTATTGTGCATGCAGTTAATAATTATAGCCTTATAAGGCTGGCAAAGCACTCTATTCTATAGATGAAAAGAGTCGGACATAAGGCTATTCGCTGGAGATACCTCTGGATCATGTGCGGCGTGCATGTGCAGTTCTTGAGATGGTCGTTATAGAACCCACGTGGGTGGGTTGCGTTGCCTTTTTGCTATATCTGACTTTAAGCTCAAAAACGACTATCAAGGCTTATCTCGCTGAATTAAGAATTTGGAGATCACTTAAGAAGGAGGAGACTTGACCATAGATTGTAGCCCAATTGCTGAAATACTATGCGGCGTTTTGGATGTCGCGGAGCCTGCGCTCGAACGGCGCTATAGAACGAAGACACTCAAAGAATTTGAAGATCGAAACCCCGAAACCGATCATAGAGATCGAAGTTCTGATCCAGGCCATCACAATCCTGTCAGCAGCAATGACAGTACTCAATAGTGCCAGATCAGTTCGCTCTTGAGCAAGTTGGTCAGCACTGGACTTTTCGCGTTTCGGCGTCTGGCCGCGGAAGCAGCTTGACCCCACATCTCCTGTTGTAGCTTCTCTGTTTCGCCCTTTATACGCATAAGTTTTTTTGTATCACTTGATAATGAAATTGACTCCGCACGAAGATCGATGTAATCGTGGAGCATCCGCGACATTGTAGTTCTGTAAGGTTCGGGCAGAGTCTGTGCGCGCAGAAATGTGGTCCCTAGCGCATTAGCTTCATCGACACCTAAAAGCCTGCGAGCGTCATAGCGAGTGGAAGCGGCTGCAAATGTAAAACCCAGCATGAGAGCCAACAGGCCCAGCACAGAAGCTTGAACGGCCCCGATCTGGGCCCTGTCCTCGACACGCCGACTTATGACTCGTCCGAATGCAAACCCCATCAACGCGGCTGCAATCAGTACAATGCTCATTTCGATAAACACAAAAAACGCTCTTTGACCGTAAAATAGATATCCTTCCATAAGCAACCTCACAACAGTAATAACAGCGAATACACAGCGGACCCCATGGCAAAAGATGTAAACCTGCCCTCACCTGATCTGGGAAGCTCGTCCCTTATGCCGTTTATAGTTACTCCCCCCGATACAAAGCCCACCATTACTCCGACAACTTGCACAGGCACAAATACTGCCAGACCACATGCCCAGCCGAACAAACACAGATGCCACAAGCAGCCATCAACCTCGGCGATTGTAGGGCGTTCCGTACTCATCTCTGAGTGTGTGATCGTATACGAGTAAGTGAAAAGCCATAGCCAGCGTGTAGAAGAAGAGAGAGCGTAGACTTTTATTCCAGTCGACAAGCAGGTAAGAAATCAGGGCGACATTCAGCGCCATTGCAATAATATGCAGCCAATAAGCTAAATTACCGTGATGGTGTGCGTGGTCTGTTTCATGCTCGACTGTCCTGGATGTTACCGCCATTGTATCGAGACCAAAGAATATGACGAGCCCAATAAGTGCAGCCAGATATACATGCACTTCGGAAACAAACGCACTTTGACCTGCCGCTTCGGCATATGCAGCTTGTTGTTCGCTGATTTCTGGGAGGATATGGACAAAGACATATGCAACAGACACACCCGCTGCAGCGGAAATCCATCTGCGCCTGTGCCTGAAATGCTCGACATAGATCAGTCGGCCAAATACAAATGGCAAACACAGGATTATAGCGCTGATCAGTGAGTAAATGGCTTCCACCAATGCATGATTGCCAGAGAAATGACAACCGAAACTTACAACTCATGGAGCAGAAATGGCACCGCGGTGGCTTTCCTTGCAGGATTGTATATGTAAATGAATAAGTATGACATATGGACAGTTGGCAGCCATCGACATTATCATGGTCGTTTTCTCGTAAGACCACTTCGACTCCTGTCGCCGCCATTACTTCTTCCACAGGTTCTGGGGACAGGATGTGAAGGCGCGATGGCGTCTATTCGAGATGAGAAACCTTACCACTCTCACTATGCTGCGCGGGGAGAGCGTTGCCTTTTTGCAGTGTGACTCTTACTTTTCCCAAACCGCTCCCATCCTCATATCCTCGTGAAGTCATAACCCTTGGCGACCGCCTAAAGAAGAAACGTCTTGACCTTAATCTTCATATAAAGGAGGTCGCATTAATGCTTGGTGTAGACTTACATACTATTTCACGATGGGAAAATAATGAGGCATGGCCATTACCACAATCTGTTACTAAGATATGTGAGTTTCTTGGTGATGTTCCTTCTGAAGAAGTATCAAAGTTGAGTTTGGGAGAGCGAATATTCAAGTATCGCAAGGCTCGCAATTTAACCTTGCGGCAGTTAGCGAAACAGCTAGATGTAACCGCAATGACGGTCAGTTGTTGGGAGTGGAACAAAAACAAGCCCAGAAAGAATCAACGAAAAAAGCTCAGGCAAATAATGGCCTAGCTTGTTTCTCGGGATGCATTGACAGAAGGCATCTGAGCAGGAAGCAGACAGTCAATAAGGTGGACCCCATTGTTCACCTTATTGTATAACCAAAGCCGTCAGACAAAGTCCTGCCTACTGCACTTTACTAGTCCAGGCTGGTGTCCACTTTGGGTTTCCTCGAA
>DJHI01000321.1:496-9992 GCA_002431715.1 Armatimonadetes bacterium UBA5829 | reverse complement strand
TGCTGTTTCGGACATGCGTAAGGCCGAATTCATTCAAGAGCTGATCTGTCCGCACCTGTCTCTCTTTTTTGCTGACTCCATGCATCTCCAGAACGAGCAGTATATTCTCGGCTACTGTGAGCTTCCTGAAGATGGACGGCTCCTGCGCGAGATATCCCAATCCGAGCCTGGCGCGCTTATACATAGGCTCATTTGTGATCTCTTTATTGTCAAGGGTGACTCTGCCTTCATCGGGCTTGACGAGTCCCACCATCATATAAAAAGATGTCGTCTTGCCTGCGCCGTTCGGGCCCAGCAGGCCGACAGTCTCGCCGGTGGACATCGATAGGCTGACATCACTGACTACGCGGCGGCCCTTATACGACTTGACCAGGTTATGAGCTGCCAGCTTCACTTTTGTGTTGCCTCTTTCTTTGGTGTTGCTTCAATTCTGCTCAATTTCGGGGAATCGCTCTCGACTCTGACATCAGGGCCGGTGGGCTTGATGACCAGCGTCGCTCTGTCACCGGTCATGACAGCGGGTTCTTCAAAATGAAGTGGATCATCACTGACTATTTTCACGTTCCCGACCAGGCAGGCGGTCTGGGTCGCGCCGTTATATGTTGCGTTATCGGCTGTAGCGGTGGTGATCGTTCTGTTGCCGGTTGCTTTGTCCTTTACGGTATATACGATCTTTACCGGGCCTTTTAAGNNTAAGTCGGCTGATTTAAGCGCGCCTTTATTGCCTTCAGCAGGGCCGATTATAACGGACATATTTTCCGATTCGGCTTCAAAGAAAGACCCCACGGTCTGATCGATGAACTTGAAATAAGACTGCTTTTCAGCGGTGACTTTCACCGATCCATTGCCTATGGAAGTGCCGTCGATAGTAGATGCGAGAATAGTTATGCCATGGCTTTCGAACGAAGACCTTGCAAAGGCCGGTGAAATCAAAGCCGCGCATAACGCAAGCGTCATTATGATATGTGGCATCCTCCGACACAGCTCAGGATGCTGGGGTGTATACGATCTGAACTTGCTCATCTATAATCCTTTCGCGGAATCCATAACCTTAATGCTCTTTAAAGCGGTATCAGCGACAAAAGCAGCACCGCTGAGCACGGTTTTGTCTTTATCGCCGTTTCCCATTATGGATTCGATCCTAACTCCGCCGTTGCCGACCACCTTTTGCTCTTTGGAATACCACTTCATCCATTTGGCCTTTACCGTGGTATTGCGTTCAACCGATTTAAGGGTCACGCCGCCTGTCGCGGTCACAATTCGACTTTTTGTATCGACCACAGCCTTGGGAGCATCGAGAACGGCTGTTACTTTGCCATTTTCATAAAGCTTACCCGAGAAGCTGCTGACTCCGCAGAGCCTTGTGATCTCACCCCATTCAACATCTTTTACAGTTGCGCTGACGCGGAGTTGATTGTTTTCACTCCACTGCAGGCTGACGCCTTCCTGGCTGATCTCCAGCTTCGGGCCTGTATCGACCTGGGGCTCTTTTTTCGGCTCAGTCTTCTTTTCAGTTTTAGGAGCTTCTGTTATCTGAGTTTTAGAGGCCACCGGTTGAGTCGTAGTTACACTCACCTGCTTTTTGCCACAGCCTGCAATAGACAATATTAAAATCACGATCAGAATCGCGATCGCTTTCGACTTCATAAAATAGTAATCCACTGAAAGTAAATGACGGGGACTATTAGAGTGTCTTGCCACAAAAAGTGTATCACAACTAGCTCTCCTACGCAAAATAGATACGCTCAATAACGGTAAGGCCTCACGTTGACAGGTTACCGGCTTCGGCTTATAATGCCGCTGGGAGAGAGGTTTGAACTCGATATGAAAATTAAATTCCTGGGACATTCTTCATTTCTCATTACAACTTCTGCGGGCACAAAGATTGTTACTGACCCGTATGATCCCAACGCATATCCCGGCACGCTGACATATTCCGTTCTGGACGAGCCGGTGGATGTGGTGACCATCAGCCACGAGCACAGCGATCATAAGGCTGCACATTTGCTCAAAGGCAATCCGGTCATCATTCGCGGAAATGGAAAGTTTGGAGCCGAGGATGTGGATTTTCTGGGAGTTGAAACCTTTCATGATAATGAACGCGGTGCAAAACGCGGTAGGAATACAGTTTTCGTAATAAGTGCGGACGGGTTGAGGATAGCACATATGGGCGATCTGGGACATGTGCTGACCAGCGATCAAGCAGCGGGGATCGGAGCTGTGGATATAGCTTTGATTCCGATCGGCGGTTATTTCACGATCAATGCTGAGCAGGCTCAAAAAGTAGCGTGCCAGATAGACGCTGGAATCGTAATTCCCATGCACTACCACACGCCTAAATGCTCATTTCCTGTAGCAGAAGTAGATGACTTTATAAAAGGTAAACCAAACGTGACAGTACGCGCCGATTCGGAGCTGGAGGTGACGGCAGGCGATGTGCCGAGCAAGCAGCAGATAGTCGTTCTCAAACCGGCACTATAAAGGTAGATGAAATCGTTTTGCCTAGACTTTGGTCTTACGCTTTAATGTGGTGTCCGTTTTTATACGCATTAGCTCGACACAGCCGGCGAGCACGCTGATCATGGTTCGACGGACGGCATCGACCAACTCGGGATAGTCTTCTTTGCTCACGATATCCACTGCGGCAAGATATGTGCCGATCAGTTCATGAGATGGAATGCTCATCTCGCAGATTTTTGAGCAGAAACTGCTCAAGGTGGCATCATAGTAGCCTTTGGTATTGCCCATGTTGCCCGCGCTGAGCCTGATATAATCTGCTATGAGTTCGGCTCTGTAGAATTGCCGCTCGGAAGCGGTGAGCATTTCGAAGCGTCCGTGTGCGGACTTGGTGCCCATATTAAGAGCTGCGGATTCGTATTCCATCATCTTGTTGATGAGGTTACGAGCCTCTGCAGCGGTGGGCTTGGTAGCCCTTACTGCAGATGGGATATCGACTGTCGGATTTTTTGTTTTTAGTTGCGGCACGTTAGTTCACCATCCTTAGCCAGTATAGGGATTTAGTTCTATGTGATTTATCGGCGCAATCGCGCCTAAACTTGAGAAAGATGTGTAATACCGGAGGAATTCAGTGAAAAAGGGCCTTTCACACAGCCTGCGCCTGGCTCTTGCACAGTTGAATTTGACTGTGGGAGATATCGAGGGCAATACAAATAAAATAATCGAAAATATAGCCCAGGCGAGAGATCGTGGTGCGGATCTGGTTATATTTCCGGAGCTTGCCGTCACAGGCTACCCTCCCGAGGATCTTCTGCTGAAGCAGAATTTTGTGGAAGAGAACGTTGCCGCGGTACAAAAGATTGCCTCAGAGACAAAAGGCATAACCGCGGTAGTCGGGTTTGTGGATGTGTCTAGGGATATATATAACGCCGCCGCCATACTTCACAATGGCGAACTGGTGGGAATCCAGCATAAGTTCTTCCTGCCGAACTACGGAGTATTCGACGAAGACAGGTATTTCCAGTCCGGCACAAAAGCCCAGGTTTATACGCTCAANNAGGTAACTTTCGGTGTCGAGATATGCGAAGACGCGTGGTATGCCGGCGGACCGCATACCGCGGAGGCGCTCATCGGCGGTGCTCAGCTTATTGTTGATATCAATTCATCTCCTTATCACCACGGAAAATGGAGATCACGCGAGAGAATGCTCGGCACAAGGGCCAATGACAACACCTGCGCGTTTGTTTATCTCAATGCGGTCGGCGGTCAGGATGAGCTTGTATTCGATGGGAATTCGCTCGTTGTCGGGCCGACGGGAGATGTCGTCTTTAGGTGCAGGGCATTTGATGAGCAGCTTGCGATAGTCGATCTGGATCTGTCGCTGGTCGAGCATCAGAGGCTGGTCGANNTCGACCCGCGCAGGCGCAAGGCGAAGCTTAAAGGCGCATCCGAGATCAATATACCTGAAATCGTCCTCGAACCTGTCCAAAAGGTGGAGCGTAATGGAGATGTGTCCAAGTCGGCGTGTCCTCTTGGCAAGGTCGAGGAAGTATATAAGGCGCTGGTTGTGGGCACTCGGGACTATGTCAATAAGAACGGCTTCAAGGAAGTCGTGCTAGGCATGAGTGGAGGGGTCGACTCAGCCCTTACCGGTTGCATTGCAGTGGATGCACTCGGCAAGGACAGGGTGCGGACTCTGATAATGCCTTCCATGTTTTCCTCCAGCGAGACTCAATCCGATGCTGAAACGATAGCTAAAAACCTCGGAATAAGATATGACTGGATTGCTATATCGGACATAATGGAGTCGTATAAAGTCTCGCTTGCCGATGTNNTTTTTAAGGGAACCGAGCCGGGGACTGCCGAGGAGAACCTGCAGGCCCGTATTCGCGGAAATCTGCTGATGGCTCTTTCCAATAAATTCGGTCTGCTCGTCCTTACTACGGGTAATAAGAGCGAGATGGCCTGCGGCTACTCCACGCTCTATGGCGACATGGCGGGCGGATTTGCCGTGATAAAAGACGTGCCGAAGACACTGGTTTATAAGCTCGCAGAATACAGAAATTCGATATCTCCCATAATCCCTGAGACTATCATAACCCGCCCGCCTTCCGCGGAACTCAAACCCGATCAGAGAGATCAGGACACACTTCCACCATATGAGATTCTCGACCCGATTATCGACGCATATGTCCAGGAAGACCGCAGCATAAAGGAGATTGTAGCTCTCGGGTTCGATGAGGAGACTGTTCGCCGGGTGGTGAAGATGATCGACCGCAACGAATACAAGCGCCGCCAGGCCGCACCTGGCGTAAAGATAACTCCAAAGGCTTTTGGGAGAGATAGAAGACTGCCGATTACAAATAGGTATAGGGAGTAGAGATTCAAAAGCAGAATAATGAACTCGGGCTTTTATGATTTGCAGGTAATAAAGAAACTATTTGTGGATGGTTCAAAAATATATGCGGAAATCTGATTCCAATACCGCAAAGATAAAAAAACAACCTCTGAAAATTCCCGGCTGGGTTGCACCATTGAGCCTGGTAATTTTTGCTCTGCGTGTAAGCTTCTTGCTGACTAAGGTGGGCTACACATCATACGATGAAGGTATTGCTGCTGTTGGTGCCAAGCTTGTTTTGCATGGTAAAATCCCATACCGTGACTTTTGGACAATATATTCACCCGGAACTTTCTACTTGAATGCTCTGGGCTTGGCAATTTCAGGGCATCAACTGATCGATATTCGGATTACATGGTTAGTTCTCGGAATGGTGCAGTCGCTATTAGTTTACCTATTAGCCCGACGTGTATCAAACAATGCATATGCACTAATAATTGCTGCAATCAGCTATCTTGCTCTCATACCTATAGGTTTGCCGACAAACTGGTTGATTCCGGCTCTGGCCTGTGTATATTCATTGGTTAGATTTCTCGAGAAGCCGACTTCCGGGTGGCTCTATGCATGTGGGTTGTTTTCAGGATTGACTGTTTTTTTCAGGCAAGATGCTGGTATTTATTTGATCGTTGCCACGTTAGTCACACTTTATTTGACAGGCCGGGTCTCCGGTCGGAATCCTTTTTCGGACATAGCGCGAACCGGTGCTTCGATGTTGGCGGTATGTGCAGCAGAGATAACCTATTTTGCTATAAACGGTGCGCTTCCTGCTATGATAAAGGACACTCTTTACTTTCCATTATTTGTTTTCCCTCACTCCCGCCCTCTTCCTTATCCGATTCCTTGGAATGAGATATTAGTAGTCAGCAAATATACTGCACCTGTTTCTATTGCAGGCTTTTATCAACTCTATGCGTTTTACATTCTGCCTGCGGTATTGGTAGGAATCGGCGTGTTTAGTCTTGTGCGCTACTTCAAGCGCTCAAATATTGATGGTTATAAAATACCACTAGCGTTGTGCGTCGTTTCGCTTGTTCTATTTTTGATGGTTAGTGTACGGCCGTCAGGCGCAAGAATAAGTGCGAGCATATTAATGAGTTTGATAGCTTTTTCTGCGTTGGTTAGCGATGTCAACTTAATATTGCGCAGAGTAGCATGGTTTATGCTCATCGCCGCCGCCGTTGCATTCGTGCCGTTTAGCGGATACACGGTATATGCTCAGAGAGCAAATTCAACTAAATTGATTTATAACAGCGGTGGGGTTTACACGGGTACAGGGCTTGCAGAATCGATCTCAATTACCTGCTTGAAAGTCAAACAGATGACTTCTCCTTCTGAAAAAATATACAGCGGGTCCCCGGCAGTATATTTTATTTCCGAACGAAATCCTTGCACAATCTATTACGAACCGCACCCTTGTCTTACGGACACACCGGATATCCAAAAGCAGATAATTAATGATATTGAGAGAAACCATGTTCGCCTCTTTGTCAGATCATTGGAATGGGACTTGAACAATGGATACTTCACAATAGAACCGGATCATGAGCCCGAAATTCTTATTGACTACATAGAGAAAAACTACAAGATTAAATTGGATTATTGTCTCTTCCAAATCTATGAGCGTAATACGCCGTTTCGAAAATAGTCATCTCGGAACTTGCCGATTCTACTATAAGTGACTTCTGGACCATCTCTGGAACACGCCCCATATTATCATCAGCGTCATATCCAATGCCGGTGTGACGCTGATTGACCGAAATGCAGTGCCATGTTATAATCCGATTAGGTTCGATGGGCTTGTTTTTGCCAGAGGTGCGGCGCAGGTCGCGCCATTTTCTTTGATAGCCCCTAAAGTGAGGTAATGAATTTGAACGCCGATCCCAAAGCTCTGCAAACGCGTCTGGATGAACTGGAACGACAGCTAAAAGAAAAAGATGTAGCTGTCGGCGCGCTGGAACAGGCTAATAAGCGACTGGAAGATCGCCTGAAAGAAAACGAAGCGGGCGCATCTGGACCGACCCCTCTTACGGAACTTGAAGAGACCCTCAAACGTCTGGTGACAAGGATCAGCATGATCCTTCAGGCCGAAAAGTGCGTCTTTATGCTTTTTGACAAAGACTCCGGCGAACTGCAGGCAGCCAAGCCGGGTGTTGGATTGACCGATGAGCAGATCAGAGTGTTCAAAGTTTCCGCTACGGACGGCGTCTCGGGTGAGGTTTTCAGAGAACAGAAGCCTATCATACTCTACGATGCAGTAAACGATCCCCGCACGATAAAAGAGAGCGTTGCGCTGCTAGGAATAACCAACGGCGTCTGCGTTCCGCTCCTGATCGAAAAGCGCGATGAGGACACCAATAAAGTCCTCGAACGCAAGATCATCGGCACCATGTGGGTTTTCAATAAGCGCTACGGCAATGTCTTTATTCAGGAAGACGTCAACCTCCTCGACAGACTCTCGCGCAATGCAGCCTCGGTTATCGCGAGCGCTCAGATGTATCGCGAAGTGGTCAAGGAGAAGGAAGAACTCGAGCACGTTATCGAGAGCGTTTACGCCGGAATCATTATGGTCCATTACAGCGGCCGACTGATGCAAGTGAACCCTTCGGCTCGCGATATGCTCGGTCTCGATGACGATGCCAAGCTGGTTGGAGACTATCGCACGGCTATCGAAAATGAGATCGTGCGCGATGTTATCACCAAATCTTTCGATGAATCCGCCGAAGTTCAGCAGGAGATCACACTTCCTGATTATAAATCCGAGGAAGAAGGGGCTGAGCGCTTCTATCAGGTGCAGACAGCCGCTGTAAAGAGCGAGGATCAGAGCAACATAGGTGTCGTCGCGATCTTCAACGATATCACCGATATCCGCGCAATTGAGAGAATGAAGACCGCGTTCGTCTCCACGGTCTCTCATGAGCTGCGAACTCCTCTTACCTCTATAAAGGGCTTTATCTCTACCCTGCTTCAGGATACCGAAGGATTCTACGACAAGGATACAGTCCACGAGTTTTATACCATTATCGATCAGGAATGCGACCGCCTTACTCGACTTATCAGCGACCTTCTGAACGTATCGAGGATCGAGGCCGGACGCGCGCTCGATCTCAATCCCGAACCGGTCAATGTCACTGATGCGGTCGAGAGAGTGGTTGCGGTTCAGAGGTCTTATACCACCAAGCACCAGATCGAGATGGACCTGGACGACGATATGCCGATCATCGTGGCGGATCAGGACAAGTTCGTCCAGATACTAACCAATCTTACCAACAACGCCATCAAATACTCTCCGAACGGCGGCACGGTGACCGTAAAGGGAAGAAAACTCGACGGTAAGATCCGAATGTCCATCGAAGACCAAGGTATGGGCATTCCGAAAGAGCATCTGCCCAAGGTATTCGACAGGTTCCATAGAGTCGATAACCGCGACACGCGTAAAGTCGGCGGCACCGGAATCGGCCTGTATCTGGTCAAGCACTTTGTCGAGGCTCACGGCGGTAAGATATGGGTTGAGAGCGAAGTGGGTGTCGGCTCGCAGTTTATTTTTGAGATGCCGCTTTGTCCGCCGCAGTTTGTGGAAGAGATGAAGGAAAATGGCGGCGAGGCCAAGACCAATCAGCCGGGTATGCGCCCGAAAGATATGGAAGAGCAGGCGCCTGCGAGCGCATAGTTTATAGCAGTCAAAAGTTAAAAAGTTGGAAAGTCAAAAAGTTGTAAGGCTTCGCCTGAGCTTTTTGACTTTTTGATATTACGACTTGTAGACTTAAGCATGAGGTGATTGAATTGGATAATGTTGCTGATTTAAAAAAGAGCCTGTCCCTCAGCCTTCAGGATGCGCTCGATTCCCATCTGGTTTCAGGAGAGAACGTTATTATAGCTCTTCCCGGTAGCTTCGGCGAGTNNAAGCGGGCGTTTGTCATTCGCGACTGTGAATCCGGCCTCAGTTCGGGCTGCAAGGTTTTCAGCTACATGCTCTCTACTGTCACCAGTGCTAGTGTCGCTTCTTCGGGAACCGGCGGGTATATCGAACTCAACGTGAATCCAGGCCCGGCGGATATTGAAGAGTCAAGAGTCTATTTTCCGTCTTACGACCAGGGCGCATTCCAGTCAGCCGCTGATTACCTCAATAAAATTCTTTCATCCGAACCGGCGCAGCAGGCCGCAAGCGCGCCGATGCCTGTGGGTGCAGTAGGCAATAAATGTCCCAAGTGCGGAGCGGTTGTAGAAGAGTCCTCAGTCTTCTGCGGTTCTTGTAGTGAGCAGCTAAGGCAAATTTGCTCTGAATGTTCCGCCTCATCACCCGTAGGAGCAAAATACTGTTCGCACTGCGGCCGTAAGCTTTATGCATTTAATTCAACCTGCCCCAAGTGCGGCTCCAGGGTGCAGCGGTGGATGCGATACTGCACCGAATGCGGATCGATATTGGAAAAGGCATGTATGGCCTGCGGCTCTGCAATCGTCTCTAGTTGGACACATTGCGCGAACTGTGGCAGGCTGCTCGGTTCCGACAGGCTCGATCCGCGCACAGCGATGCACGCTCAGCGCAGACTGCAGGAATTTCAGGAAGTCCAGTCTCAGCAGCCGGAGCAGGTAGTTCAACAGTCGGAGGTAGCCTCGCCGTCGAAGATGGTGGCGGAAGATTAC
>DJHI01000321.1:240-441 GCA_002431715.1 Armatimonadetes bacterium UBA5829 | reverse complement strand
TAAGCGAGTTTAAGATGGCTGTAGAGTTGGAGCCGGACAATGCTTCCTATCACTGCAATCTGGCTGTGGCCTATGACGAGGACGATCAAGACAGTCTTGCAATGGCTGAATACTTTAAAACTCTGGAGCTCGACCCCAAAGACCTGACCGCACTGCTTTCACTGGGTTATATGTATAACGAGCACGAAGAACAGAATAATA
>DJHI01000321.1:0-234 GCA_002431715.1 Armatimonadetes bacterium UBA5829 | reverse complement strand
CCCGACAGCCCTGAAGCGCAGGAGGTTCGGGAGAACCTCCGCCATCAGGAACAAATATGACGATTTAGTATTTGGGATTGATTATTGATTACTTATCGGTGAGCCGAATGGCTCACCGATTTTTATATTAGCGCGCAGGCTCTATGTGATATAGCTTGCTCGAATGCCTTTATATTTTCAATGCTTGTGCCGGGCGGGATATCACAGCCTGTGGAAATGATAAACCGTTCGCAA
>DJHI01000294.1:9153-9669 GCA_002431715.1 Armatimonadetes bacterium UBA5829 | reverse complement strand
AAGAAAAGGGTAAGCAAAGTGCATGTATGAGTAATGTCAGGCAGTTGGCAATGGCTTACAACAGATATGGCGATGACAATAGCGGTCACCTTTGCCTTTATGCAGAAAAAGCGCCGGGAAATTGGAGCACTACTTGGCGTTACTGGATGGAAAATATTATGCCCTATGTTAAAAGTTACAAGGTCTTTCAATGTCCATCCAGGTCAATGGGCAAATACTCTGATTATGGTAATTTAAACTGGTACAAGTTCATTGGCTATGGAATAAACTACTATTATCTCGCAAGCAATATTTCCACGCAGCCAGGTTATATTGAAAGTGGCTTTGTGATGAGTACCCTGGTCAGCCCATCCAAGACAGTCTTTCTGGTCGATTCCATCGGTCGCATTGCAGGTCAAGGGTCTGAAGACGTATTGGACGGACCCTATAAATATCAAGGACAAAACTGCATCTTCAGTGATATTGCAACGTGGAATGGCAAAGGTGGCAAATTAAGTGATAACAGTTTCGAATATA
>DJHI01000294.1:1800-9113 GCA_002431715.1 Armatimonadetes bacterium UBA5829 | reverse complement strand
CAGTTTCGAATATAGGGTATCCGATTGCCATAATGGCGGAGCCAATGTAGCATGGTGCGATGGTCATGCATCATGGATGAAGCAGACAAAGCTCTGCGCAGATTCCACGTATTGGGATTGGAAATAAATAGTTTTGTCTGTTAAATTAAAGATTTCAGAAGAAATACCAAGTAAACTTTCGGCGGCCGAGTGCCGCCGAATGCTTGTGGGGCCTGGAGTAAATCAGCCGGACCCCTTTCCTGGATATAATGGGTTTGTTGGATGGGAAGCCGCAACAAGGCTTAAAGACGGAACATTGTTCGTGACATTCAACGCAGGCTACTGGCATGCATCCCCCAGAGTGCAACCCGTATTCAATAACCCACTCCCCTGGACTGTTGAAGCTCCTACCGGCGGGCGGGCGATGATAATCAAGTCCACTGACGAAGGCGTTACCTGGAGCAAACCAGAGACACTGGTAGATACTCCTGATGATGACCGCCATCCCTGCATCTTCGAAGCGGACGATGGAACTCTCATCTGCACATTCTTCACCTACAGCGAAGATCGAGACGAAGAAGGCGACGTCGCAAAAAGCGATGCAAAAACTTTTACCATGCGTTCATTTGATTCAG
The DNA here is from genome assembly GCA_002431715.1 of Armatimonadetes bacterium UBA5829. GTDB lineage: Bacteria > Armatimonadota > UBA5829 > UBA5829 > UBA5829 > UBA5829. The sequence goes on along the minus strand of DJHI01000294.1, from coordinate 8,499 downwards.
GGAAAGCCTGGACTGAACCCGAAAGAATGGATACAGGGTTTATCAGAGATGCGACCGATGGCCCTATCATTAAGCTCAATGATGGCTCGCTGATGGTCGCCATTTATGGCAAGAATGAAGGTGAAGACGAGCATTATAAGCTGGCTGTTATGCAGTCGACCGATGTCGGCGTGACTTGGAAAAGGCTTGGGGTTGTCGAAGCAGATCACACACTTGAAGAGCCCGGGCTCGCTCAGCTTCCAAACGGGCGGTTGGTAATGGTAGCAAGGCCGTTTGCCGAGGTCTGTTTCTCCGATGACGGCGGAAATACATGGACACAGCCAGAGCCATTGTGCAAAGGCAAACTGGGAGTATTCGCTTGCAACCTGCTTCGGCTCCACGATGATGTTTTGCTCTGCACACACGGCAATTATGGAACGTGGGGCGGTGTTTATGCCATTCTCAGCCCGGACGGTGGCAAGACATGGCTCTCTCCGGCAAAGAGATATGGCTTCAAGGTAGACCCGCATGCTTACGGTTATGCGCAGCCGATGATTTTGCCCGATGGATCGATATTCGCCGTATATCTCGATAATCAAGGTGTGCGGATCGATCAGCTTGAACGGCAGGCGGTCTGGTGCGTGAGGATGCGCGTGAGAGACGATCTCAGAGGTATCGAGATGCTGCCTGCGCCGGGTGTTAATATCGGTTAGCTGTGCTATAATATAAACAATTAGACGACTGGTGTCTGCCTTTGGGCAGACACTTTTTGTATGAGCAGAAAGATGAAAAAGAGTATAAATGCTGACGTAGTGGTTGCCGGTGGTGGTTTGGCGGGGTCTTTTGCCGCTATAAGCTCCGCCAGGCTTGGCTGTAAGACGGTTCTTGCACAGGATCGTCCCGTGCTCGGTGGAAATGCATCAAGCGAGATACTGGTTGGTATTGGCGGCGCGGATTTTTCGGGCAGCGGAACTATCAGATATGCGCGTGAAACCGGTCTGATGGGTGAGTATGCCCTCGAAATGCTGCACATATCTACAAGCGCGCTGGGAAGCCTGCCCCTTCGAAGTGTCGTTCTATGGGAGATGGTTAAGCGTGAGCCTAACCTGACGTTGCTGCTCAATGCCTCCGCAAGAGACGTCGAACTCGACACGAGTGGAGCGATCAAGAGCCTCAAAATTTCTCAGGCGGATGAGAAAGAACTCACCATATCAGGTAAAACATTCATTGATTGCACCGGGCACGGCACGGTAGGCAAACTAGCCGGCGCCGAATATAGAATGGGCCGCGAGGCTCGCGATGAGTTCGAAGAATCGCTCGCTCCCGAAAATGCCGACAAGTGCACGATGGGCAACTCCATATACTTCAGAGCGCGTGACCTGGGCAGGCCGGTTCCCTTTACCCCACCCTCCTGGGCAAAGAAATTCCCTACGGACAACTGCCTGCCTTTCAGGCATCCCGAACTTGAAATATTCGATCCTGAAACGGGAGAACTGTTCGGCTACTGGTGGATCGAATACGGTGGAATGGGAGATGTGATAGAAGACTCGGAAGCTATCTACGACGAGCTTATGGCTGTTGTCTACGGTATATGGGATCACATGAAAAACACCGGAGATCACGGTGTAGCCAACTATGAGCTTACTTGGGTAGCTCCCGTCATCTCGCCAAGAGAAAGCCGCCGATTGATAGGCGATTATATAGTGAAGGAAGATGATGTTAGAAGCGGCATTTTATTTGAGGACAGGGTCGCTTATGGCGGCTGGCCGATAGATATCCATCCATCCGAAGGAATGTATTCCCAGGAGCCGCCCTGTATACACGATTTCATCACCGGGCCATGCTCGGTTCCGTTCAGATCGCTCTATTCGAAAGACGTGCCGAATCTGCTCTTTGCAGGGCGGGATATAAGCGTGACTCATGTCGCTTTGGGCACTCTCAGAGTTATGGCAACCTGCGCGGTAATCGGTCAGGCTGCCGGAACAGCCGCCGCTTTGTGCTGCCGCAAGGAAATCGATCCTCGAACGCTGGGCAGGAATCACATAAAAGAGCTTCAGCAGCAGTTGCTTGATGATGACTGCTATATAGTGGATATGCCGAAGGACAATTCGGGTGATTTGATCAGGCAGGCAGCGATAAAAACCTCAAGTGAAGCCGTTCTGGACATTCATCAGGTAGACAGTTGGTTTGAACTCAATAAATGCTGCTGTCAGATGTTTCCGGTGAGCGAAAAGAGAGTCGAAAAAGTTGGGTTCTATATTCGATCCGAACTGAATGCACCGGTAACCATAAAAGCCGGNNCTGCGGGCGGCTGATACCATCAATGATTTCAAGAGTGATGTCGATTTGGCTGCTGCCGAAGCTAAAATAAGGCCTGGTGAAGCAAGCTGGGTGGAGTTTTCATTCAATGCGGATGTTGAGCCGAACAAGTTCTACTGGGTGCATCTTCCGGCTCAGTCTAAAGTTTATGTGGCAGTGCAATCATCCCGGGCATTTGCGACCAATCGTGCGCTCGAAGACGGCAAGCTGAAGTGGAGATCACAGCCGAAGGGGATTTTTGTATTTAATCTTACTCCTCAGTCGACTCCGTATAGCGGCAATAACGTGAGAAGCGGCGTGAACCGCCCTGAAAGGTGGACTAACTGTTGGATATCCGACCCGCATAAGAGTCTGCCTCAATCGATAGAATTCGAATTTAGTGAAAATAAGCCGGTCAGCAGGATCAATCTTGTTTTCGATGCCGATCTGGATCAAAACATCTACTGGCCACCTCCATACGGAAAGCTGAGCTATGGTATGGTCGAGACGATGGTGAAGGACTATAGCATATCTGTCGACGACGGCTCAGGCTGGAAACGAATTGCGGAGGTGACCGACAACCACCAGCGCTGCCGCTCTCATGAGTTTTCTGAGATTGCCGCAAGAAAGATCAAGATCGATTGCCTTGCGACATACGGCTCTGCTGAGGCTAGAATTTGCGAAATTCAGGCGTTCGGGCCTGATAAATAATAGGAGATATGTAATGAGAAACAGCCGAGTCCTGAAGAAATTGAGAGCAGGCGAAGTGGCAAGCTGCCTTAAGATCAATCTGGATAGCTCGAGAGCCGCTGAGATGGCGGCAATGGCCGGCGTGGATTGTCTATGGCTTTGTATGGAGCATGTGCCGAATGATCTTTCACTTATTGAAAGGCAGATTCTGGCAGCCAAAGCGCATAATGCAGATTCCCTGGTGCGCGTATCCAGAGGCGGTTACAGTGACTATATCAGGCCCTTTGAACTTGATGCTACGGGTATTATGGTCCCTCACATTATGAGCCTGCAAGACGCGAAAAACGTGGTTAGAATGACCAAATTCCATCCCATCGGCAGGCGTCCAATCGATGGAGGCAATACCGACGGCGAGTTCTGCGCGTTGGGCATGGTCGAATATATGGAGCATTCCAACAAAGAAAAGTTCGTTATGGTGCAGATAGAAGACCCTGAACCGCTCGATGAGCTGGATGAAATTGCTGCATTGGAAGGGATCGATATGCTCTTCTTTGGTCCGGCTGACTTCAGCCAGGGAATCGGCGCTCCCGGTCAGTGGGACGACCCAAGAATTGCAGATGTAAGAAAGCGAGTCGCTCAGGCAGCTAAAAGACACGGTAAGTTCGCCGGCACAACCGGCAGCCCGGATACATTTATGCAGCTTGTTGATCTGGGTTATCAGTTTATTCCGATCGGATCCGATGTGCGTCCTCTTTCTCAACATTTCAATGAAGCTGTAAAGAAATTCAACAATACAATAAAACAATAATCTTCTTTGCAAATCGAGTTTATGTGTCCTGATATATTCAGGGCACTATTTTTTTATAATCGGGATTATCACTAATATTCGTACAATATCTCACAAGGTAACTATACTTATAGTATCGAATATCATAATAGGAGATCAGAGCTTCACAGCTCATAGTAGAGTATTGACCAAATAAGTATTTACGAAACAAAGATAGGGTGGACCTTGTGAACGACTGGAAATTCGAAAAAGTCGATCAGGATATCGTAAATCAACTGCAGTCTGTATTGCCGGATAAACTGTTCGACGTACATGCTCATATATATAGACTGTGTGATCTATTCATACCCGGTACTAACGTAATCACCGAAGGCCCGAATGAAGTCGGCGTCCATACATGGCGAGATCATATACGCAGACAGATCGGCCACAAGAAGCTGACCGGCGGACTTATAATGGGCTATCCCTGTGTCAGAAACCTGGAAGCGGTTAATAAATTTTCTCTTTCAGAGGCAAAGAAGCATAAGGGCTGCCGTGCTCTGCTGGTTGTATCTCCGAAATCGTCCAAAGATGAATTCCTGAAACTGTGCAAAAATTCGGTTGTGAAGGGTTTCAAGCCATTCCACACAATGAGCAGGCGTAATCCAACCTTTGATGCACAGATTGATGAATATCTGCCTGAATGGGTCTGGCAATTAGCAGACGAAAGACGTATGGTGATTATGCTCCACCTGGTGAGATATGAAGCCTTATCCGACGGAAGCAACAGCCAGTATATTCAGCAGATGTGCCGGAAATATCCGAACGCACAGCTTGTGCTTTCTCACTGCGGCCGCGGATTTCATGCGCCGAATACAGTCAAGGGAATAGCAGCGCTACGAGGGCTGCAGAATGTGTGGTTTGATACGGCAGGTCTCTGTGAGACTGCGGCAATAACTGCCGTTCTTGAGGAATTTGGTCCTAACAAGCTGATGTGGGGAACGGATTTTCCTATATCCGAACAGCGAGGCAGGTTCACGACAATAGGCGATGGGTTTGCGTTCATATATCCGAGTGGATCAGAAGCCGCTTTTTGCCACCCAGCTTTGACTGGAATCGAGTCACTAAGAGCAGTAACCGACGCTGCAGCTAACTACGGGCTTAATAAAACCGATCTGGAAAACATATTCTGCAACAATGCACTCTCTCTTCTTGCAATAGAGCAAAATGAGACCGACAACACTCAGAATTTATATGAGCGAGCAAAGATACGCATACCCGTAGTGGCTGCTAATCAATGGCCCGGTTATGCAAGCGAAGCCCGCGGATGCGAAGTGTGGAACATTGATGGCAGACACTATTATGATATGTCAACTGAAGGCATTGGGTCGTGTTTGTTGGGATTCCGCGACCCCGATGTAACATTAGCGGTAAAACGGAGAATCAACCTGGGGAGTATGAGCAGCCTAAATACGCCTGAAGAGGTTGAATTGGCGGATCTGCTTTGTGAAATCCACCCATGNNCAAGTCCGGTTCGGAAGATGCGGAGTAGAGGCCACTGCGATGGCTATAGGGATCGCTCGCGCAACGACGGGCAGGTCTGTTGTTGCAATTTGCGATTATCAAGGGGATTTGGCGGCTAATCTGGCGGAGGATGATTCGCTTCAAGGACATCTGCATCCTGGACTCGATCCTCTTGGAATTCCGAATGAATCGCGCGGCATGGAATATACCTTTGCATATAACGATAAGGCGAAACTGCAAGCCATACTGGATCAGCATGGAGACAAGCTGGCGGCTGTAGTGATTGAGCCTTGCGGATATTACAACCCTGAACCCGGTTTCCTCGAGTTTGTGAGAGAATCTGCGCACAAGCATAATGCACTGCTGATTTTTGATGAGATAACTATCGGGTGGCGGCTGCATTATGGAGGCGCGCATCTTAAATTAGGAGTCGACCCCGATATAGCCATCTTTGCAAAGGCTTTAGGTAACGGACATCCTATCGCGGCGGTAATAGGCACGGCTGAGGCGATGGCTGGAGCACGTTCTTCATTCATCAGCAGCACATATTGGACCGAATCAATCGGTCCGGCTGCTGCCCTTGCGACACTGCAAAAAATGAAAAATGTGGATGTGGCTACACATATTAATCGAGTAGGATCGGCTGTAAAAGAGATATGGAAAACAAATGCGAAAAAGATGGGGGTTCCGGTGATAGTCGACGATGGATTCCCCTGTCTGGCCCATTTTAACTTCAAGCACGAGCTTGAAAGCGAACTGAGCTCCCTTTATACGCAGCTTATGCTCAAGCGAGGATTTCTAGCTGGATGCCGAATCTACCCTACCCTCGCGCATAATGATGAGGTGATCGAAAAATATGATCGAGCGGTTGGAAAGGCTTTTGCTGAGATAGCCGACACTATCGATTCAAAAACGGCGCTTCAAAAGCTAAAGGAGACTGCTGATCATACAGAATTACAACGGATTTTAAAATAAGGGTAAGATTCACTGCGCGAACCTTACCCTTCCGGTTTTCACACTACATTTAGTCTTTCTGATAAAACCATCTATAATCGACACGAGCCAATTTCAAACGAGCGGCATCGCCGTCCCAGTATGTCAGGATGATAATATCACCGACCGGAGTGATGCTCGTATATGCAAAACCCCAGGAAACTATTTCGTGGTCATCGACAACTTTGATGTTCTCCCAGGTTTCACCGTCGTCTTTCGAAATTGCCGAATTAAGAGGGCGGCGTTCTTTCTGATTGCAGTTCCATATGATTAGCAGGTCGCCCGTCTGCGGCAATCTCTTTATACTGGCGGGCGCAAGCGGAGCCGGAAGTTGCTTTATAAGCTCGGGTTTACTCCAGCTCTCGCCTTGATCCTCAGAAAACGCTCGTGCGACATAGCCGAGGCTGTTGCGTATCCACATCATGATGCGCCCGTCTCTCAGTTCTATT
>DJHI01000294.1:0-1783 GCA_002431715.1 Armatimonadetes bacterium UBA5829 | reverse complement strand
ATGGATATTATCCGGATCGAGATCACGAATGCTGACATAGTTATTACTTGCGCGCCAGCTATCGCCATTGTCGTCGGATATTATCGTAAAGGCTATGAAGGGCCGGTTATCAACCCATCCATCAAATGCGGCACCCAATATTCGGCCGCTTGATAACTGGATAAGACGGCCATTATTCATTCCATAATACTTAGAATAACCCTCGGGAGGCTGGAATTTTATGCGTGGGGTCCAGGTCTTGCACTCATCATTGGACTTTCTTAAAAAAATCGAACAGTCTTCATTGGAATCCTTGCTTAGTGAAGACATCAGTATCTCGTCATTTGCCAAGCGAAGAAGCCCTGTTGAAAATGTTGTAACTTTGCCCTCGTTCGGGACTATAACGTGGTCGTTGCCCCAGGTCTTGCCGCCATCGGTGGAGGTCTTTCCCCACACCTCGGCAAAATCAAAATCGTCTCCGCCGCCGTTCCATCTGCCATAGGCAAGTAAAAGGCTGCCGTCTTTAAGCTGGATCATGTCACCTTCACCATTTCTGGGATGCTCCGGTGAATATGGAGCCACGATAGACAACTCCGGCTGCAGGATCTTCTCGGACATCGAGTTTTTCTCCTTGTAAATCTATTGGATCGCAAAAATGCGACACCTCCAATTCACATTAGGCAGTTTCGCTGATGAATCCTTCACTTTTTCTTGTTATACCGAAATGCAAAAAACAGGCGGGGCATAAACCCCGCCTGCAAAGTTACTTTCTTTCTATCTCTTCAAATCCTATGGAGCAGGATTCAAGGAGTAGCCAAGGCCTGCATAAGCAGCATAGCCGCCGTAGCCCGNNCGGTGAATATGGAGCCACGATAAATGATTCCGGTCGGGGTATATTGCTAGACATTAAAAAACTCCTCAAAATATTATATAGGCTCGTTTTTGCCTCTCAGGCTTTTTGATAGAACCACCTGTAATCAATGCGCGCCAATTTCAGATTTGAATTGTCTCCGTCCCAATAGGTCAGCAGGATCATATCATCCAATGGAGTGATGCTTGTATAGGCAAAACCCCAAGAGGTTACTTCATGATCATCTACGACTTTAATGTTCTCCCACGTTTCACCCTCGTCCTTTGAAATCGCCGAACTCAACGGACGACGAGCGGCTTTATTATTGTTCCAGATCAGCAGCAGGTCACCGGTTTGTGGAAGCCTTCTGATGCTCTGAGGAGACAGTGGAGCTTCGAGTTCTTTGATCAGCTCCGGCGCGCTCCAAGTCTCTCCCTCATCAGTGGAATATGCACGCGCAACATAACCGAGACTGTTACGAATGAGCATAAGAATGCGACCGTCTTTAAGCTCAACTACGGCAGGTTCCTGCGCTCCGTCTTTATTATCAGGATCGAGCACTCGAATATCTACATCATTCTTACTCTTTCGCCAGGTCTCGCCATTGTCATCCGAGATCGCGGTAAAGCCTACTATAGGCTGGCCATTTGCCCATCCATCCCAAGCGGCTCCTATAATTCTGCCGCTTGTTAGCTGGATCAGCCGGTTGTTGTTCATACCGGTGTAATTGGCGTAACCATCCGGCATTTCGAACTTAACGCGAGGAGTCCAAGTCTTACACTCATCACTGGACTTTCTGAAAAAGATAGTGCAGTCTGCTCGTGAATCTTTACTGAGAGACGACATCAATATCTCTCCATTTGCAAGGCGCAAAAGAGAGGTCGAAAAAGTTGTTACCAGTCCCTCGTTGGGAAGGATTTGGCGGTCATTACCCCAGGTCTTGCCGCCATCGGT
>DJHI01000081.1:6599-6727 GCA_002431715.1 Armatimonadetes bacterium UBA5829 | reverse complement strand
TTGTTACAGGCTGGCCTTCGTCCTCAATTGTCCATGAGAGGCTCAGATGATCGAGCGAACGAAAATCATAGAGATTCGTTATCGTAAAACGCCCTTTATCAAGATCGACCGCTTCCACCTTCACCGGC
>DJHI01000081.1:6200-6584 GCA_002431715.1 Armatimonadetes bacterium UBA5829 | reverse complement strand
TCGATCACTTTCTTATACTCGATCAATCCCGGAGATGGTTTCCTGTCGGGAAAGACCAGACCGTCGCAGACAAAGTTGGCATCGTTGGGCTCATCGCCGAAGTCTCCACCATAGAAGAAACACTCCTTGCCGTCAGGTGTGCGCTGCCTTATGCCGTGATCGCACCACTCCCAGATGAATCCGCCCATCAACTGTGGATATTTGTAATAGGCTTCCCAATATTCCATCAGACCGCCCGGGCCGTTTCCCATCGCATGGGAATACTCGCACTGTATGAAGGGCATGGTCTTGTAATCTCTATGGGCGCCTTCTATTCTATATTCGCCTTCGCCTATCCTGATGACATCGTTCAGAGAGTGATACATCCGGCTGTATACATCAGCC
>DJHI01000081.1:664-6159 GCA_002431715.1 Armatimonadetes bacterium UBA5829 | reverse complement strand
AGCTTGTAGTCACCTTCATAGTGGATAGGCCGAGTGGGGTCAAGCTCGTGAGCCTTTGAAGCCATTGCCTTGTGGTTGCATCCGAGGCCGGCTTCATTTCCGAGAGACCACATGATGATCGACGGGTGATTCTTGTCACGCTCGACCATCCGCACCATTCGATCAACGCATGCGCCTTCCCATTTCGGGTCGTTTGTCGGGTTGCCTTGCCAATCGGGCGCAAAGAGAAATCCGTGAGTCTCAAGATCACACTCGTCTATAAGGTATAGGCCGTAATAATCGCACAGGTCATACCAGCGCGGATCATCGGGGTAATGCGATGTGCGCACGGCATTGATGTTGTATTTTTTCATCAGCAGGATGTCTTCGATCATACTTTCGATGGGTATGGCGCGGCCGAAGTCTGTATGGAATTCATGCCGGTTTACACCCTTGATCTTGATCGGAACGCTGTTTACATAAAACACATTGCCTTTGATCTCTATCTGCCTGAACCCGACCTTTGTGGGGATCACCTCTATGACATCTCCATTTTTGTCTTTTAGAGTGCTGAGCATAGTGTAAAGGTTTGGGGTTTCAGCCGACCACTTCTTCGGCTTTTTGACCGGAATCTCGAAACCGACATGCGCGTCCTTTCCTGCCTTGACATTAAGCTTCTCGGAGTACGACGCTACCTTTTTGTTTTTGTCGTCTATGAGAACGGAATCTATCCGCAGCCCGTCGGCAGCCGAGTCCGAATAGTTCTTTATATCATATTTCAGGCTCAAAACGGCGTCTTCGTAGTTTTTGTCAAACGTTGTTTTAGCGGACAAGTCCCATATGTGGTTTTTTGGCATTGCAATTAAGCTGACATCGCGAAAGATTCCGCTCAGCCACCACATATCCTGATCCTCACAGTAGNNTAGGTGCCGTCCGACCACTGATATACTCGAACCGCTATCTTATTTTTGCCCATGTGAACCAATGGCGTAATATCGAACTCCGCCGGAGACCTGCTTCCCTTGCTGAAACCCACTTCCACGCCGTTTACCCATACATGGAACGCGCTGTCCACTCCGTCGAACCTCAATATTACTTTCCGATCAGACCACTCATCGGGCACATCGAATTCACGCACATATGACCCGGTCGGGTTTTCGGTAGGCACACGGGGCGGGTCGACAGGAAACGGAAACATTACATTCGTGTAATGCGGATGACCATAGCCGCACATCTGCCAGTTACTTGGTACGTCGATATTGTCCCAGTTGCTTGTATCGTAATCATTCATGAAGAATTTTTTTGGAGCGGACTGAGGGTCTGGTGAGTAATCGAACTTCCATTTGCCGTCCAGGAGAGCAAACCAAGGCGATTTCTCGCGGTTGAAGCTGAGAGCGCCGCTTTCGCTGGAGTAGGGGAAAGCGTATGCCCGCGCAGGCAGACGGTTTCGATGGATCATTTCAGGGTTTTCCCAGTCCGGGGTTTGCATCCCTGAGCCTGACAGTAGAATGAATGTGCTTAACAGGATACCCATCAGTAATTCACCTGAAAATATATCCCTCCAGCAAAAAAGTGGGGGGATAGAGTGTAAAACCTGAAGACTGGTTCCGGGGCAGGGATTCGAACCCCGACTCACGGCTCCAAAGGCCGTTGTTCTGCCATTGAACTACCCCGGAAAACGAGTTCATTATAGAGCCAAATCGACCCTATAGTCAATCACATGCGCGCTGCATAGGGTGTGCCCCTTGTTTATAGCAATTGGCGTTTTAATCACGGAACCACTGAAGAAGGGGAAACACGGAATAGAAATATGAAACGAAATAGCTAAACTCCAGAGACGATTTCCGTGCTTCCCATAACTCCGTGCTTCCGTGATTAAGAAAGTATATAATCCCGAGCAGGCTTAAAGTTTAATCCTGGCAAACTTCAGCTTGCCCGCTCGAAGCACCTGGCCGTCTTTGACCTCTATATTGGCTTTCGGGTCGGATATCTTCTCACCGTCGATAGTGACGCCGCCCTGCATTACCAGTCTGCGCGCCTCGCTGTTGGACGGAGCCATATTAGCCGCCGCAAGGAGCTTCACTATCCATACTTTCCCATCTTCCATAATATCTGCAACACCGACCTCCGGCATATCAGCCGGAACTTCATGCTGGCTGAAGACCCGCTCGAACTCAGCCTGAGCCTCTTTTGCGGCATCCGCGGAGTGGTAGATCGTTACTATCTCGCGCGCAAGCCGTTTTTTTGCCTCCATCGGATGCATCGAGCCGTCGGAGAGCTTCTTCTTTATCTCTTCGATCTCGTCCAGGGGCACATCGGTGCAGAGTTCGAAGTAGCTCGGCATTATCTCATCGGGAATCGACATCAGTTTCCCGAACATATCCTTCGGCTCTTCGGTGATTCCTACATAATTGCCCAGCGATTTGGACATCTTCTGCACGCCGTCGAGTCCCGGCAAAATCGGCATAAATAGGCCGATCTGCTCTTCAAGGCCGAACTGAGTCTGCAGGTCGCGCCCCATCAGGATATTGAACTTCTGATCGGTCCCGCCGACCTCTACATCAGACTCTAGAACAACGGAGTCATACGCCTGGCAGACCGGATACATAAGCTCATGCATGCTGATCGGCCGTCCTTCGGCAAGACGGGTCTCGAAATCGTCCCGTTCGAGGATTCTTGCCACCGTCACCTTAGAGACGATCCTGATCACATCAGCGAAACTTAGCTTGCCAAGCCATTCGCTGTTGAATACCACTCTTGTTTTAGAGGGGTCGAGTATCAGGCAGTACTGATCGTAGTATGTCTTGGCATTCTCAGCTATCTCTTCGGCGGTAAGCTGCGGGCGGGTGATTGTCTTTCCACTCGGGTCGCCGATAGATGCGGTAAAGTCGCCGATTATTATGATGACCTCATGCCCGAAATCCTGGAACTGGCGCATCTTACGCAGCACGACTCCGTGCCCTATATGAATATAAGGTGCGGTCGGGTCCAAACCGAGCTTGATTTTCAGCTTCTTGCCTTTTTCCTGAGCGTCTTTGAGTTTGGCCTTCAGTCCCTCTTCCGGCACAATCTCGACTGTCCCGCGTTTTATAATATTGAACTGTTCGTCAACCGTCAGCATACTAACCCCGCATTATAAGCTTATTACTTCTCCAAACATCACGCTTGGAAAGTATTGATCCTTCCAGGTGTCTTCCTTGAGGGATGAACTTACATTCTTATTGTCCATATCGTAACATACACGCGCTCAGAGGTCAATTACAGGGCCAAGCAAATACCATCATTCTCCATATAGGTTGACAAACGTCTTTTATACTAGAAAATGTAATAGATATCCTTTAAATCCCGTCATCATATTCGTATGGGCCATACAACAGGCAGACTGGAATCGCTAATTGTTTTCTGACGAGCAGATAATCAGGAGGGTTCTTGACGGCAGCACCGATGACTACCGTGAGCTTATGGACAGATATCAGAGCGCGGTATTTCGTCTGGCATATCGTATATTGGGCAGGCGTGAAGACGCGGAGGATGCGGTGCAGGAGATATTTGTTAAGGCGTTCAGCAAACTTGCCGATTGCCGCGAACCCGGCAAGTTCTGGCCATGGATTCGCACCATAACTGTGAACGCCTGTGTGAGGAGGTTTTCCCGAGAGACTCCGACAGAGGAGATCGAAAGCCTATGTGACAGCGAATTGCCTTCTGTCGATCCCGTTCAGCTGGAGGTGCTGCGAAGGGTTCAGGCAGTAGAGGTGCAGAAAATGATAGCGGGTCTGCCGGAGACGTATAGAGTCGTGATAGTGCTTAGATACATCGAAGACCTTTCATATAAAGAAATTGCTCGTCTAGTTGGAATCGAATCGCATACGGTGGCGGCGCGGCTTCACCGCGCAAAGAGACTACTTGCCGAAAGATTGGTGGTGTTTAAGAATGCGATGTGCTGAGGTTTGTTCTCATTTGAGTAAGTTCGCCGATGGTGAACTCGGCATTTGGAAGCGTTTGAAGATACGTCTTCATATTTGCCGATGCAAAACTTGCGCAAGAAAGCTGGATATTATTCGATTGGTTCAGCTTAAGACCGAGCATGCGTTGAACGAGCCTTGCGCCGCGCCTGATCTGACCGATTTGGTTATGAGTCAACTGCCAAGACAGCCTGAACCGACGCATAAAATGCCGTCAAAGAGGCGATATGTCCTGACGATGGCAGCCACCGGATTCCTATTAGTCGTCTGCATTGTTTTATCAGTCAGACCACAGTATAAGCATTCAGAGAAAGTGAATGTAGCAGTCAGTCCTGCACCGGCTAAAGTCGCAGCAACGCCAACGCCTGCTGCCGAACCGACTTCGCCGCCGGTTGTTAAGCAAAAAGAAGTGTTGGTTAAAGATCGAGTTGTAAAGCCTAAGGCGAAGCTGTTACATCACAAGTGNNGGCCCGCGGTTACGGTTGAAGAGCCTGCGCCGGAGCCGCAGATGGAAATCGAAGAGGACAGGAAGCCGTCGGAATGGGTGGTGGTGGTTTCTATCCCGGTGAAGTGTGAGCCTGCCGCTGCTGCCGACAATCAGCAAATGGACGGCGGAGTTACACATGCAGAAATGAATGATAACGACTCTCAGGGTCAAGCCGGCAGAGAATGGAGTGTATACTTATGAGGATTCTGGCACTTGTTATGATATGTATTTTTTCGGGAGCATCTGTTCAGGCCGCAAAACCGAATGTGTCCGCGCCTGCTGTGCAGACGATATCAGTGGACTTGAAAAACGTAAGTATGAAGCAGGCTTTGGATCAGATATTCAAGGGCTTTGGGAAATCTTACATTCTGGGTTATCCCATGAGCGAGCTTTTCGATGACTTCAAAGTTACTCTCAAGATCGACCATGCCGGTCTCAAGCAGGCCCTTGACGCTCTGCTCGGCACAGTGGACCTCACGTACAAAATAGACAATGAAGTTTATATCATAACTGAAAAAAAGGGCACGGAAAACCCTCTTCCCGATATCAAATCTGCTCAGTCACAAACTGACTATAAGGTCACTGTGAATATTCCGGCTTCGACTGTCGATCAGGCGCTGCGGCGGTTATATGCTTCCACCGGCTCAGACTCGTTATGGGTATTCAAGGGAACTCTCGGCTCTTCCCAATTTCCGGGTGCTCGGTTCTATAATTTCCCGGCGAGTTCTGCGGCGTCAATTGTTATTGCCGTGTCTGGGTTAGTGCCATCCGGCGGGCGGATGGTAACCGACAAAGGCAAAACAAATGTAGCTGATATCATTGTAAATTCCGTCCAATCAATATCCGGCAGCGGCATATCGATTGCAGCCTATAGGATAGAGGAATCAAAAGATTGGCGGTTCATAATTCAGGCAAATGGAGCCTCCGATGATGAACTAATCGAGCAGTTCCTCTCTATCAGCGGCGTGAATTACTACAAAACAGACGGATTCAAGCCAAGTGCTTATCTTGCTTTGGACAATAAGTCAGAAAATATCTTTGTTAAGAAAGTGACTATGCGCCTTGTA
>DJHI01000081.1:209-613 GCA_002431715.1 Armatimonadetes bacterium UBA5829 | reverse complement strand
AGCTTTGCTCGAACCTGCAGGCTATAAGTATCGCAAGGAGGGCAAGCCCGAGAGTCCCACTTATGTTATAGACAATGCGCTTGCGTTCGGGTTAGGAGGACAAAAATGAGAAAGGTCACACTGTTTTTTATCTTGTCGGCGCTCGCCGTTTCAAATATAGCTATGGCAGCTTTGGAAGATGATGCTTCCAAACCCGACGACCGTCTTTCGCAAAAAATCACATACACCGCCGAATGTAAAACGGTGAGTTCGATTCTCGCAGATCTTACTGATCTGTCGAAAGTCAAGCTCTATGCGGGCTACAATAACAACGATTGGCAGGTTTGCGATCGCAAGATGAATATTTTTGCAAATGACATTGCCTTGAGCGATCTAATGACCTCAATCGCAAGAGTAATGAAGTA
>DJHI01000081.1:0-126 GCA_002431715.1 Armatimonadetes bacterium UBA5829 | reverse complement strand
GAGCGAAAAAGGCGACACATTTACTTACCGGCTCTTTATGGACAGGAAAACCCTCATCAGCGCGGAACGCAACAGACTGCTGGAAGAGCGGCAATTGAATGCGTGGGAGCAGGGGCAGCGTGAATC
>DJHI01000164.1:12583-13974 GCA_002431715.1 Armatimonadetes bacterium UBA5829 | reverse complement strand
GTTGGGGTGAGGGCGCAACCTTATAATCAGTATTGATTGTTTTGAATTTAGTATTGGTTGTGGTGACCTCAAACGGAGGGTTTTCTTTCGGACTCACGGACTTAAAATCAGTCCGTTTGCTTGAATGAGCATTTGGACATATAGTATAATCACACGACGGCTTGCTGTTTTTGGAGGAATAATAGAGATGATGAACAGGACCTTTAGAGTATGCGGCATGATTCTACTTGCAGTGCTTGCCTTAGGAGTAATGGCAGTGCCTGTAACTCTATTGGCGCAAGAGGTCAAGAAAGTCGCGGAAGTAGCAGTCAGCGGCAATCAGAATATAAATAGCGACACTATAATGAATGCCTTAAGTCTCAAACCCGGCAGCGATTATGATGAGCAGGCTGTGGAGAAAGACAAAGCCGCCATTATGTCGCTGGGATATTTCAGTGCTGTTACGGTGCACACCGAGGATGTCGAGGGCGGCGTCAAGATAACATACGAAGTTACCGAAAACCCCAAGGTTTGCGAGATAAAAATTGTTGGAAACGAGCCTCTTTCATCTCAGCAGGTGCTCGACCTTATGAAAACAAGACCGGGCCAGGTTCTGAATATTACTACGTTAAATCAGGACATCGAGGCGATTCAGAGCTATNNTTATGGAGAACTTGGATATATCGCATATATAACTGAAGATATAGGTGTTGATCCGAATACGGGCGTGCTGACCGTCCCGATTCTGGTGCACAGAGTCGAAAGCGTGGAAGTATCGGACAATAAAAAGACCAAACCCTTCGTTTTTCTCCGCGAAATGAAAACAAAGCCGGGCACGGTCTTCAACTGGAAGACTCTCCAGCAGGATATCATGAAGATATACAGCCTCGATATTCTTGAAGAGGTCAAGACTCCTCAGATAAATCCTGGAACGGACGTAGGTTTGATCAAAGTGACCATTCCCGTGGTCGAAAAGAAGACCGGCCAGATGTCGGTCGGTGTAGGCTACAGTTCAAAGCAGAGACTGGTCGGACAGGCAAGATTGACCGAGACCAACTTCAGAGGTCTGGGCCAGGGACTCACGGTTATGTGGGAGCAGGGGACCACCGATCAGGCCACCGGCGGAAACTCGAGTTATGAACTCGGTTTCTATGAGCCATGGATCGATCAGAAGCACACTTCTCTCAATATCTCCGCATTCAATAAGCTGCTCTACAGGTTCTCATCCGGTGTATTCAGTAGCAGCACGCTTGGCGATGACCAGATCTACAATGAGCGTCATAAGGGAGCCGACCTGACATTGAGCCGCCCTATTAATGAAAAGACAAGGGTCTATCTTGGCGGATCATTTGAGAATGTTGAAACAGACCCGAGCTTACTGACCGATGATGATATCATCGACATCATTCAGG
>DJHI01000164.1:11968-12566 GCA_002431715.1 Armatimonadetes bacterium UBA5829 | reverse complement strand
TGCGCAATACCCGCGATTACGACCTTGATCCCGCCGTGGGTGGATATGATGCAATATCGTTCGAGCTTGGTACTGTAGATGCAACCAGATATTCGCCGAATCCGGTAGAGGGAGAGGATCCAATCCCATATCCATTTGATGGCGGCTACCAGAAGACATCCATTGATGTGCGGCGTTACTTCAGCAAACATGGTGCCAAGAGCAAGCCGCAGGATAAGAGGAACACCTTCGCGGTGAGGATTCGAGCAGGGTACGGCAGTGGGACTATACCTTATTTTGAGCAGTTCTTTGTCGGTGGTGGTGAAAGCCTGCGCGGATTCAGGGAAGATCAGTTCTGGGGCGATAGGATGCTCCTGAGTAGTGTCGAGTACCGCAAGCCTATTGCCCAATCGATCACAGGTGTCGCATTTGTAGACTATGGTGATGCATGGGGTTCGGCGGATGAGTTTAATACTGAAACATTCCCGCAGACAAACAGCTTCGTCGGCAGATACGGAACCGGCATAGGCTTACGAGTCGCCACGCCTATCGGCAACCTGCGCTTGGACTATGCAATACTAGCAAGTGAGGGCGGTGGCGCCCGGACCCACTTCAGTAT
>DJHI01000164.1:10959-11923 GCA_002431715.1 Armatimonadetes bacterium UBA5829 | reverse complement strand
TCCAGGTATCCTACCTGGAGGGTAATCAAAAACATAATACCAAGGGCCGAAGCAAATCAATGCTTCGGCTTTTTTATACTCGACAGAAAAAAGCAGCAATAATCGGCAATATGTTTTTTCATGTCGCGTCTATTCCAATAGGATTCCTATCCATTGCGTATTTACAGCTTTTACCAAAAGTTGTTGGGCTATCGGGTTTCTGATATAATTTGAATCAGTGGAGGCGTAATAGATGCCTCCATTAAATGTGCCAGAGAGGAGCACCCCCATATGTTGANNTGGCGTGGGCGATGGCAATAATGTGTGCCGGAGCTGGATTAATTGTATCGTCGGCTAAAGCAGCCGATCAGCCGATGAAAATTGGCATCGTTGACATTGAGAAAGTATATGCAAACGCCCCTCGCGTTAAGCAATATAACGAGCAATTAGCTGCATTCAGGCAGGAATTGTCTCAGAAGCTGGATATAAGAAACCAGAACAGAATGCTTAACGAAACTGAAATAGAAGAGCTTATCAACCTTAAAACTAAGGACAAAAGAACCGCAGCTGAAGATGCGCGAATTAAAGAACTAGAGGCTCTTGAGAAATCAAGAAGCGCCGAACTGACTACTTTACAGTCTACCAAAGAACCCAACGATCAGCAGAAAGCAAGACTCAAAGAACTCCAGGACATGCAGCAGAAATCCAATGACACAGGGAATGCGCTTCTCAAGGATTACGATGGGCAGTTGCAGTCAAAGGTGCAGGAGTTGATGGGCAAAGCTGAGGTCGATGTACGCGATGTGATCTCTAAAATCGCTGCTGATAAAGGTCTTTCGATGGTTCTTGCCAAGGATCCGGCAGTGCTTTATGGCGGTATCGATATCTCCGATGATGTTATAAAGAACCTCGATCGGAAGATGCAGTAACCGCTTAGCGGAGATTTATTTGAAGTTAGCAATTTATTCTTTAGCAGGCGTAATGG
>DJHI01000164.1:8526-10950 GCA_002431715.1 Armatimonadetes bacterium UBA5829 | reverse complement strand
GCTTTCGGGCGGTCAGCCCGCCGGCGTGCCTAAGCCGGATTCGGCCAAACCAAAAACCGTATATGTGAATTTGGATCAGCTTGTCAAAAAGCACCCGGCCTGGGAGGCTTTTTCGGATACGCGTAATGTAATGGATAGTGTGCGCAGCGGCTCCGTGAAAATGGCTGAATCAAGGTCTTTGGGTGATGCGTCGAGTTATGGATCGGCAAAGGCAGCAGCGGATGAAGCCATGAGAAAGGAACTGGTTACTCAGGCCATTTCGACCGCCGATGAAGCAATGATGAAGCTTGAGGCGCAGCAATCGGAAGCCGTGGATGCAGGGCTTAAGCAGAGGCGCAGGACGATGAAAAAGAGCGCCGAAGCCGAGATAATGGCCCAGGTAAAAGAGATTGAGACGCAGACCGGAGAGACCGTCGGGCAAATCGCTCGCAGTCACAGCCCTGAGAGAATAAACGCCGAGCTCAAAATCGCGGCGCTTAAGAATCAGATCGGCAAACCCGGCGTTGATACAAAGGCGGCTCAAGCGAAACTGGATGCTGTGCAATTCGAACTTTCAAAGATAAAAGAAGAGTCTTCTGCCGAAACAGACAGAGTCATGAGCGATGCGAAAGAGAAGATAGACAGTCTTTGGGAGAACTCTGCGGCTCAGACCGATGCGGCTCTTTCGATTATCGAGAGCAGTGAGATTCGAAAAATCAAAAACCGTTCAGCAGCGTCAAGGTATGAGATTTTGAAAGACCTGCTGTCTTTGTATGATTCCGGTAATAAGGCGGACATTACTTCCAGGCGGGAGAGACTGCCAAACATTGAGGCTGCATCCATACCTGCGGCCGGTTCCGGTAGCGAAGAGATACGCGCCTGGAAAACTGATAATTCCGCGCTTGCGATCAGAATCAGAAAAGATGTCAAAGACGCGGTCATTAAGATGGCTCGTGCCAGTGGTGTTGAAGTGGTTTTTACTCGAAGTTCGAGTGGCATTCCTGATGCAACGGATAGGTTCGCGCAGTTAATGAATCGGAACGCATGGCAAGTATGCAGCCCGGTTTTAAGTCAGGTGAGCGGGTCGTGATGCAAATTACTGCCGCTGGGTTAGCTGCCGAAATCGGCGGAAGTGTCGAAGGCAATGCCGATACGCTGATAACGGGCGTTGCGAGCGTTGATGAGGCCAAGCCGGGCGATGTGGTATTAGCGGATGCCGATAAGTATTTCGCTAAGGCTGTAAATTCCGATGCGGCATGCATAATAGCCCGATCGGATGCAGTTTCTGCCAATGGCAAGTGTCTGATCAAGACTGATGATCCGGCAGGCGCATTCGTGAAGACCCTTGCGTTCTTCCAAATCGAGGAAGAAAGGCCGAAAGCGGGCATTGCAAGCGGGGCGGTCGTTGAAGAGGGAGTTTCCCTGGGCAAGGACGTTGCAATTGGAGCGAACTGCTTTGTAGGTCGCGGCTCAAGCCTGGGAGATGGCTGTGTTCTCTTTCCGAATGTATGTGTCGGCGACGGAGTTATTATCGGCAAGGGAAGCATCTTATATCCCGGAGTGACGATCTACTCGCGATGTGAGATAGGCAGCCGGGTTAGATTGCATTCAGGCGTGGTAATCGGGGCCGATGGTTTTGGTTACAGGCCGTCGCGAACGGGCCTGGAAAAGTTTCCGCACATTGGAATTGTGAAAGTCGGTGATGACGTCGAGATCGGCGCGAATTCTGCAGTGGATAGAGCCAAGACCGGCGCGACAGTTATCGGTAACGGAACCAAGATAGACAATCTGGTTCACATCGCGCATAACGTCAAGATAGGCTCGCACTGTGTAATAGTGGCGCTAAGCGGCATCGCGGGCAGCGTAGAGATCGGTAATGGGGTCACTATGGCTGCTCAGACCGGCGTGGTCGATCATGTGCATATAGCAGATGGAGCGACTGTCGCGGCTCGCGCCGGAGTGATCGGCAATATCGAAAAGGGCGCGGTAGTCTCGGGTTTCCCGGCAAGGGATCATCGCTCCGAGATACGAGTGCAGGCTGCAAGGCAGCACCTGCCGGAAATTCTGACAAGGCTTCGCGAATTGGAAAAAGAGGTCGCCGAGCTTAAATCTATTGATGATAGGTGCTCAAACACCAGCAAGACCTGAGCATGCTGAGCTTTTGAAGCAGCGATTGTTTAGTTGCTGCGGGAGAAACTGGCACAGATGAACGTTTTGAAAATTGATCCTGAAAGCAGGCAGGAGGCCAAAATAGCGGAATCCCTGGTCGCCAAGCACAGGCAGACCACGATTGCCAACAGCGTCAAGCTGTCCGGCACCGGCCTGCACAGCGGCGGTCAAACATCGGTAGCCATTCATCCCGCGCCGGAAGATTGTGGCATAGTTTTTCAAGGCTGCGATGATCACCGGGTCCGTGCTCTGGCTTCAAATGTCGTGGACACATCC
>DJHI01000164.1:0-8477 GCA_002431715.1 Armatimonadetes bacterium UBA5829 | reverse complement strand
ATCGATAATGCGGTTATTGAGGTTGTTGGCCCGGAGATGCCAGCGCTCGATGGAAGCGCTTTACCTTATTCCGAAGCCATCGATTCGGTCGGTATAACCGAGCTTAACGCAAGCCGGAAGCCCATAGAGCTTAAGGAGCCCATATACGTTCGGCAGAATGGCGCATTTATAGTGGCTGTGCCCGCGCCGAGGCTGAGCATTACATATGTTTTGGACTATGACCATCCCATGATCGGCTCACAGACGGTCAGTTTCATAATGGATGAGACGGATTTCGGAGAGGAAATTGCTCCTGCTCGGACTTTCGTGCTTTATGAAGAGGTTGCCGCCCTCCTTAATGAAGGCCTATCCAAGGGCGGCAGCATAGACAACGTAATCGTGGTCTGGCAGGACAGAATGAGTTCCGACCTTCGTTTCCCTGATGAACTGGCCAGGCACAAGATCATGGACTTGATCGGTGATATGTCATTAGCCGGTGGATTGATCAATGCCGAGATTTTAGCGGTGAAGTCCGGTCATACACTGAACGTGGAATTTGCCGGGGAAGTTGAGCATTTGTATGGCAGATGCTTTGATGATACCATGCACGCCAATGTTGCATAGGATTTAGGACAGATTGGAGTTAGCGAGAAAGATGCTGGATGTAGAACAGATTAGGGATGTGCTGCCGCATAGGTACCCGTTCCTGCTAGTCGATAGGATATTGGAACTTGTCCCCGAGAAGAGCTGCCGTGGTTATAAGAACGTAACCATCAATGAAGAGTTCTTCGAAGGTCATTTTCCGGGGCATGCGGTAATGCCTGGAGTGCTTGTATGTGAGGCTATGGCCCAGGTTGCAGGCGTAATGCTCCTCTCGATGACCGGCAACGAAGGCAAGCTTGCATATTTCGGTGGAATGGACAAAGTAAGGTTCCGCAAACCGGTTTTGCCCGGCGACACTCTGGTAACGGATGTTGATATGATCGCAAGCCGGNNGCGCGTGGACAACGAAGTCGCGGCGGAGGGTGAATTCATTTTTGCACTCGTTGATAGAGACAGAAGACGAAAACTGTCCGGCGGCGATGCCGAGACTGAGGTTAAAAGAGGCTCGCAGGATTAATGGAAAATACCGACACCATGACGACAAAAATACACGCTAGCGCGATTATTGATCCCGGCGCAGAGATAGGCGAAGGGGTCGAGATCGGACCGTACTGCATCATTGGGAAGAATGTGCGCATCGGTGACGGCACGAAGCTGGCCGCGCATATAGTCATCGAGACCAATACCACCATTGGGCAGAACTGCACAGTTCTCAGCGGAGCTGTCTTGGGCGGCGCTCCTCAGGATTACAAGTTTAAGGGCGAACCGACATTCCTCGTGATCGGTGATAACAATATCATCCGGGAATGCGTTACGCTTCACAGAGCGAGCGGCGAGGGCCACGCGACCACAATCGGCAACAACAATATGCTTATGGCATATTGCCATGTAGGCCACAACTGCACCCTTGGAAACTGCATCACCATGGCCAACACGGTCGGCATCAGCGGGCACGTGATAGTTGAAGACAAGGTCGTTTTCGGCGGAATTGTAGGCGTTCACCAGAATGTACGGATCGGTAAACTGGCCATGATCGGCGGATTCTCAAAGATTCTGCAGGATGTCCCTCCGTTCTCGATGGTAGAGGGCAGGCCGACCAGGGTCTACGATCTCAACAAGATCGGGCTGCGCCGAAATGGAGTGGGCCCGCAGTCGAGAGCCGGATTGAGAATGGCTTACAAGCTGCTCTATAGGTCCAACCTGAACACTTCGCAGGCTCTTGAAGCTATCGAGCGTGAAGTCGAGCCTAGTCCTGAGCTGGAGTATTTAGTGAATTTCATAAAGAGCCAAAGGCAGGGCTATGCGGGACGGCAGTTGGAAGCTCCCAGGTTTTAACAGTGTCATATTCGATTGCCATATCGGCCGGTGAGGCATCCGGCGACATGTACGGCGGCCGTTTGGCCGCCGAACTGCTTAAAATACGAAGCGACCTTACATTCTGGGGCGCGGGTGGTCCAAGGATGCGCGAAGCCGGTGTGGATGTCACGGTGGATATGACCGGCGGCGGCACTATCGGAATATCAGAGACTCTTAAATCGCTGCCTTCTGTTGCGGCGAAGTATCTCCGGTTTCGATCTCAATTACTCAGTCAGAGGCCCGATCTTTTTGTCCCGATAGATTTCGGCGCATTCAACATAAGGCTTGCGCAGATCGCTCACAAGAACGGAATCAAGGTTGTATACTACTTCCCGCCGTCTTCATGGAGAAAGAGGCCGAAGAATGCCGCAAAACTCCTTGCGAGCGGGGGTAAGGTTATCACTCCGTTTCCATGGTCGCAGGAACATCTTTCGTCCGCCGGGGTCGATGCGAGGTTTGTCGGCCATCCGCTGGTAGATATCGTAAAGCCTACTTGCGACAGAGCCGCTTTTCTGCATGATTTAGATCTGTCGAGTTCGATTCCGACCATCGGGATGCTGCCCGGCAGCCGCGGGCACGAACTCAGCGAGCATATGCCGATTATGATCGAGTGCGCGCGCATAATGGATGTCAAACTCGGCGGCGCGCAGTTTGTAATCGGCGCGGGTGGCAGAGCGGACAATATCAGAAACCGATTGAAAGTCGCTGCCAGGCAGAGGGATTTACCGCCGATTCGAGTGGTCGAGGGCCGCACATACGACTGCATGGCTCACTCAGACCTCTTGATATCTAAGTCCGGGACGGCTACACTAGAAGCAGCTATTCTCGGCACTCCAATGGTGATAATATATAGCGGTTCGGCTATTATGCGGTTCGAATTTCTGTTCCGCAAATCGGTGCTGGAGGAGTATATCGGGCTGCCGAATATCATTGCCGACCGTGGAATCTGCCCGGAACTTATCAACGAACAGGCAACACCGGAAGCCGTATCGGATATCGCGATGAGTCTTTTGAGTGATCAGGACAGCCTTGAGAAGATGAAGAATGCGTTGCATGATGTCAAGCGAACTCTGGGTGAAACGAACGCCGTTCAGCGTGCAGCAGGCGCGCTTTTGGAAATGGGAGGACTAAAATAGAAAAGCTGGTTTATTTTCTTTTCAGAAGGCGGACCTCGTTCCTTCTGATTGCCTCAATAATATTGCTTCTTATAGCGAAAACAACGCAAAAGAGCTTCTGGATCGGCCTGCCGGTGGTAATCATAGGCGAAGCGATTCGTATGTGGTCGGCGGGCTATCTAAGCAAGATGTCAAAACTGGTCACGGCCGGGCCGTTCGCTATCGGGCGTAATCCGCTTTACATCGGCAGTTTCTTCATCAGCGTCGGATATTTTATCATGTGCAATCAGCCTGTAGTCTGGGTGCTCGGCCCGATACTCTTCTGGCTCTTCCATGGCGGAGCAATCTCATATGAAGAGAAGATGCTCCTAGAGAAATTCGGCGATGATTTCAAGCAATACTGCGCATCCGTACCGCGACTGATCTCCCTGCCGCGCTCATTAGCCGGTCNNAAAGAGCCAGCTTATCATTAATAGAGAGCATAAGAGTATGTTAAGCACTGCATTTATCGTCGGCCTGTTTGCTCTTCTCGCGTTTTTTTCGACTAACACAATGCCGATTGTGTGGTTAATTACGAGGTTAAGGTGAGTTCTCAAAAGCGCCTTCTTGCATATGTGATGGCTTACAAGGGAAGAATGATAACTTCCACCATATTCGGATTTCTAATGACCGGCTGCACTATTGGAGCAACCACTCTGATGAAATGGTTTATGGCAGCAGCCGGAACGGGATCGATTGATCATTATTGGATAGTTAAGTATGGTCTTGAGCACGGTATATTTGAGCCAAGATATGCTCACACAGCGTTGATTATGGCATCGGCCATATTAACGGTACTTATAGCCATTCCACGTGCAGGTTTTGCATACCTAAATAATTATCTGATTGCATCAGTAACAGCACGTATAGGAACTGATATAAGATCAGATGTGTATTCACACATACAAACACTACCATTACGATACTTCCATCGCAGCAGGATTGGAGACATCCTTTCTAGGATGAGTGTCGATATTGCATTAATTCAAAATTCCAGCCAGATAGTTGCTCAGGCAATCGATGGTCCACTAATGATTGTGGGCGGATTAATTTACATGTTTGTGATTAATTGGCAATTAACCATCTGGACAATTCTCTTCGTTCCTATGATGGGTGTTGCAATCGATAAACTCACAAGAAAAATCAAGTCTCTAACAACTGCAACCCAGTCCAAATTCGCCGATGTAAGCTCCACTATTGAAGAGTCCATCCATGGCATTCGAATAATCAAAGCCTTCGGCACTGAAGAGTATGAGGTCAAGCGTTTTAACCGGGTAAACGATCACAGCCTGGTCGCAACACTCAGGTACTGGAGGCGCAACGCCTTGGTGTCGCCTATTGTCGAACTTATGGGTGCTGTAGCGACTGCGCTTCTTANNTATGATAATCGGCGGCCGAATGCTTGTGAATAAATCAATTAGCCTGCCAGAGCTCATGCAGTTCATGACATTAGCCGTTTATGTTGCCGCCGCTGCAAAGCAATTTGGTCGTTTAGGTGCTCTCTATCAACAGACAATGGGAGCAGCCGAACGTGTCTTTGAAATTGTTGACACGCGATCAGATCTTCCTGATGCTCCTAATGCTATCGTTCTCAAAAACGTCGAAGGCCGCGTCGAATGCCAAAATATCAGCTTTGAATACAATACGGGCGAGCCGGTTATACAGGATTTAAGCTTCAATATCGATCCAGGCGAGGTTGTGGCGATTGTCGGCCCCAGCGGTGCCGGAAAATCGACCATTGCCGATCTTTTATTGCGATTTTACGATGTGGATAAAGGTCGTATCCTGATCGAAGGCCACGATATACGCAACATAAAAACAGTCAGCATCCGCGAGATAACGGCAATGGTCCCTCAGGAGACGATCCTCTTCAGCGGAACCATCGCAGAGAATATATCCTATGGCCGTCCGGGAGCGGATATTTCGGAGGTAATCGAAGTCGCAAAAGCTGCCAACGCACACGATTTCATACAGGCCTGTCCGAACGGCTACGAGACCGAACTCGGCGAGGGTGGGGTAGGTCTGTCCGGCGGCCAGAGACAGCGCATATCCATCGCTCGCGCTCTTTTGAAGAACCCGAAAATTCTCATTTTGGACGAAGCCACATCTTCACTCGACGCCGCTTCCGAGGGGATAGTTCAGGAAGCTCTGGACCGCCTTATGAAGGGCCGCTCCACGCTTGTCATCGCGCACAGGCTCTCGACTGTAAAGAACGCACACAAGATATATGTAATGGACAGGGGCAGAGTGACCGAATCAGGCAGCTTCGACGACCTTATGAGGGCAGGCGGCTTATTCGAACAGCTTTACAAGACCCAGTTCCGCACTCAGGAGGCGCAATGAGCCGCGAGACAGAGAGCCGCTGGACCCGCATCAAGCGCGCTGCTCTTATAAGACTGCTGTGGCTGATATCGACCGGCATCGCCATAACCGTCCGCTTCAAGATTGAGGGCTGGGAAAAGCTTATTAAGATCATAGCCGATGGCAAGGGCGGCTTGATTTTACCGTGGCATGGGGTAACTATCCTGCCGATTTACTATTGCAGGCACATGGGCTTTTATTCCATTGCATCGGTCTCAAAGGACGGCGAACTGCAAAACGGAATTTTGCGCCTACGCGGTTTCAAGACCATCAGAGGTTCCAGCGCAAGNNCAAGGCATGCAGTTCGGGCGCTTCTTGAAGCGGTCAGGCGGCTAAAAGAAGGCAAGGTTCTCGCCTATACGCCAGATGGCCCCAAGGGCCCGCCGAAAAAAGTTCAGCAGGGAACGGTCTATATGGCCCAGCGGTCCGGCTGCCCGGTATTGCCGGTGGGAGTCGCGTGCAATCCTTGTAAAAAACTGCACTCATGGGACTCGCATATGGTGCCGATGCCTTTCTCGCGAGCGGTGATCGCATTCGGCGATCCCATTTATGTGACCGAGGATATGGACGAATCCGCCGCCGCCGAGATGATCGAAAATGCGATAAACAAAGCCGAAGACCGGGCAAACGAAGTTCTTTTTTATCGCGATAACGCGAAAGTGCGAAATCACGAATAGGCCGAATAACCATCAAACTATCAGGCCATCAAACCAAAATGACATATTATATTTACAACCTGGTTCTNNTCTTCTGCTCTCGCCGCTGATTGCGCTTTTTCTGCTTTATCGGATATTCATCTCCGGTAAATCGCGCAAGTCTTGGCGTCAGCAGATGGGCAATGTAACACTGCCAAAAGAGATTCAAGGTAAGGACAATATCTGGATTCATGCAGTTTCGGTTGGCGAGTCCGTGGCGAGTGCCGCTGTGGTAACGGAGTTGAAAGATATATTNNGCCTGACTCGGCGATTGTTGTCTCAACCACCACGGAGACCGGCCAGCAGATGGCACGGAAGTCTATCAAGGACGCCGACGCTTTCTGTTATTATCCGTTCGACCTGGTTCCATTCGTTTCCAGATCGCTGAGTCGTGTACGACCCAAAGTGTTTGCCAGCACGGACACAGAGATATGGCCGAATTTCAGGCATATGGCCCATCAAAAGGGCGTCAAGACCGCAATGATCAATGGCACCATTTCGGACAAAACAGTCGCCGGGGCGCGCAAGATTCCCTGGCTTTATAAATGGACTCTATCGAATATCGACCTTTTCTGTATACAGTCTCAAGCCGATGCCGACCGGGTTATAAAACTCGGAGCCGATAAATCGAGAGTGATCGTAACAGGTAATTGTAAGGCCGACCAATCGGATGAACCGTTAACCAATTCTGAAAAGGAGAATTTGCGATCACAATACAAGATACCGCTCACAGCAAAGGTTTTTATAGCGGGCAGCACAAATCCGGGTGAGGACGAGCCTGTGATAGAGGCTTATATCGCCGCAAAGAAGGCGCATTCCAACCTGAGGCTGATCGTTGCGCCTAGGCAGATCGAGCGCCGCGATGAGATTGCCGAGATCGCAAAAAGTATGAATCTAAGGTGCGGATGGCGCAGCGAGCCTGAGAGCATTTCCGGCGATGAGGACATAATTATTCTCGATACCTTTGGCGAACTTGCTAAAATATATGCGATAGCCGATGCCACATTCGTGGGAGGCAGCCTGATTCCAAAAGACTGCCATAGTATCCTTCAGCCGATAGCTCAGGGTAAGCCTGTGTTTTTCGGCCCATATACGTTTAAGGCAAAGGATTTGGTCTCTCAGGCGAAGGCCGCCGGTGTAGGCTTCGAAGTTGCCGATGGAGACGACCTCGGCAAACGCCTTATCGACATGCTCGGCGACGATGCTCTACTTGAGGATATCCGCCTGCGATGCGCGAAGATGATGCAGGCGAACCAGGGCGCATCCAGACGAACAGCAGAAGCTCTTGCGCAGCTATTTAATCATGAGTAGCCGATACATTGAACGAGTNNTCGCTGAGGACACGAGAACCTTATCTTGGCTCATAAGAGCCGCTTTATGGCCGTTTTCGATCCTTTATCGCATCGGATTGGCCATCTTTCTCGCGCCATATCAGCTTGGTATTAGAAAAAAATATCGGTTGAATGTGCCGGTAATCAGTGTTGGTAACCTGACCTTCGGCGGCACGGGCAAGACTCCGGCCGTCCAGACTATCTGCCGAATGCTGAGGGCAAACGGGCTTAAGGTGGTGGTTCTTTCACGCGGGCACGGCGGTTCCATTACGGGTGCGGCGGTCGTCTCCGATGGCGAGAAAGTTTTTTTGAGCGCGGACAAAGCCGGAGATGAGCCGGTTTTGCTCGCTCAAAGCCTGCCCGGTGTGCCGATAGTCGTCGGCAAAGACCGCCGGGTAAGTGGCAGCTTGGCATGTGAGAGCTTCAAGCCTGATATAATTGTTCTGGATGACGGCCTGCAGTACTGGCAGCTTCATCGCGATCTCGATATCGTGGTAATGAACGCCGCCAGGCCCTTCGGCAGCGGATATGTGATGCCCGCGGGTGACCTTCGCGAACCTGCAAGGGGTCTTAAAAGAGCGGGTGTTGTGCTGTTAAACACAGGCGGAGTAAATGAGAGCGCTGCAGCCGAAGAGAAAATAAAAAAACTAGCGCCGAAAGCAGATATATTTAAGTGCCGTCACACGCCCGAGAGCTTTGTTTGCATTTCTGATGGGCAGTCTTTGGACCTTAATTGGATACAAGGGCGTAAAGTCGTTGCCTTCTGCGGTATTGGCAGGCCGCAGTCATTCTTCGGGATGCTGGAATCATTAGGCGCGGCCGACGTAAAAAAGATGGTCTTTGCCGATCATCACGGATATTCGCAGGAAGACATATCTCGCATTCAAAAAGAAATCAAGTTATCAGGCGCTGAGGCAGTGGTGACTACACTAAAGGACGTCGCCCGCCTGAATGGGAAAATCGGGATAGATAATCTTTTTGCTCTTGAAATAAAACTT
>DJHI01000238.1:15329-16477 GCA_002431715.1 Armatimonadetes bacterium UBA5829 | reverse complement strand
TGACGTGCTGGGAGCCAACTTTCAAGGTTCCAGCATACTGGGAACCGCTCCGGTGCCTGAACCTGGAAGCCTGGTAGCTCTTTCCAGCGGCATTATCGGGCTTATCGGAGCAATGAGGCGCAGATAGTTAGTTGACACTATAAAATAAAAAAGAGGCAGCATATGCTGCCTCTTTTTTATTTTATTGCTTTTGTCCCAACAAGAGTTGAATGTATTGAGCACGCTCAAAAGCATAGGGATCGGTCACATTAGAATGGTTTAGTTTTCCTGCATAATCTTCTACAGACTTATACCCATGGCTATCCATCCAGCTCGAAATATCTTCGTTCATACGGCTTATATAGTCCAACCCATTCTGATACAGAGTCGAGACGCATTGAATAGCTTTGGCTCCGGCAAGGAGATGCCGAACCACGTCGGCACCTGTTTTTATACCGGTACTTGCCACTAAATCAATCTTTAGCATACTTGATAATATGCCTATCCATCTCAATGAAAGACGGGTATCCTCGGATCTGCTGAAGTCTAGACTTATCACAATCCGTTCTTTATCGGGATCGATGAAAGGCTGGTAAAAGCGATTGAAGAGGACTAGACCATCGGCCCCTGCTTCGGCAACCCGACGGGCAAAACTTGCTAAAGCGGTATAGAATGGGCTCAATTTGACTGCAACAGGTATCGACACCTCCGATTTTACAGATGAAATCAGATCAATGGCCTGCTTCTCGATATCTGTTGATGATCTCTCGGGGTTGGTTTCAACTGCATACATGTTCATCTCAATAGCATCGCAACCGGCCTCCTGGAGCAGTTTTGCATATTGCAGCCAGTCACCTGTCGAGATTGCGTTTATACTGCCGATCAAGGGCATTTCTACGGCCTTTCGCGCCTCTTCGACCCACATTATATGCTCTCGCGGGCCTGCATGCTCCATATGCGGAAAATATGTAAGCGCCTCGGGATACTCTTCGGCATGAGCGGTCAGTTCCTCCTCCAGCTCCTCTCGCTCCAGCTCAATCTGTTCCTGAAAAAGGGAATGGATAACCAGCGCGCCTGAGCCAGCATCTTCCGCTTTCTTGATGTTATCGATCTTATGAGAGAACGTTGAAGCACCGACTATGATCGGACTGCTCAAATCGATTCCCATA
>DJHI01000238.1:9683-15317 GCA_002431715.1 Armatimonadetes bacterium UBA5829 | reverse complement strand
TATGTGGTGCTGATATCCGCCATAGGTTTATCCTCCTGCATGGTAGCGTTGTGATATTACCCGGCTTCGTCAAATAAAAAACTGTGGAGCCAGTTCTTTAGCAATGAGGAAAAGAAAATTGTGATGGTCTCGAGGAAACCGCCGTCTTGAGGTTGCTTGTACTGGGGTGGGTTAGACAGCACATGCAAACGACGGTTTCCTCAAGCTTGAAATACTTCGCCTATCAAAGACTTCTCGTATGCTACGACAGGCTCAGCATGCTCAATAAATTGTAAATATAGCCTTTATAATCCCCCTCACCCCTACCCTCTCCCGCAATGGGGAGAGGGAGAAGTGAAAAGCAGATCACTCATATCGCAGTGACTCTATAGGATCGAGGCGGGAAGCTGCCCTGGCCGGATAATATCCGAAAAAGACACCAACCAGCGCCGAGAAGCCGAATGAGAGCAGAATCGACCACAGCGTTACCACCGTGTTCATTCCTGAGAATTTTCCTAGAATCCAGGATGCTCCCATTCCAAACAGGATTCCCATTGTGCCGCCTGTCATGGAAAGAACAAGTGCCTCTACCAGAAACTGCGATTGAATATCTCTTCGACGCGCGCCCAAGGCCTTGCGAATCCCTATCTCACGNNGAGACGAGCATGATGTTCATAACACCGATCCCGCCGACTATCAGCGAAACACTGGCGATACCTCCAAGTAAAAGCGCAAGCGTCTGAGCCATCTCGTTCGCCATTTCCATAATCTCGGCCTGATTGCGCACCAGGAAGTCGTCATCTTCACCTTCGGAAATTTTGTGCCGTTTCCGCATAAGACGGCTGATCTGATCGGTGGCAGCATCCATCTGATCCATGGATGCTGCTTCGACATTGACGGATCTGATATACTGAAGCCCGAAAAGCCTGCGCATAGCGGTGCTTATCGGAACCATTATCTGGTCATCAGGATCACCGAAGCCGCTGGTCCCTTTGC
The DNA here is from genome assembly GCA_002431715.1 of Armatimonadetes bacterium UBA5829. Lineage (GTDB taxonomy): Bacteria > Armatimonadota > UBA5829 > UBA5829 > UBA5829 > UBA5829. The sequence continues at coordinate 14,342 of DJHI01000238.1, read as the reverse complement.
TGGCCAAAAGGCCGACCACTTGAAACTGCATGCCCCTGATGCTGATAGATTTGCCTACAGGAGAAAGCTTGCCGAAGATATTCTCGGCCGTGGTAGGTCCTATTACAGCGACCTTCCTGGCAGATTTCACGTCACGTTCTCTAAAGAACCGCCCCTTGGCAACCTTGTAGTTACGAATATTCGGATAATCGGGCGTAGTTCCGAGAATGGTCGTATTCGTATTCTGGTTGCGGAATTTGACCTGCGCTGAGGACTGCACCTCAGGAGCCGTCCTCACAACCAATGAGCATTTCTCAGATATGGCATCGGAATCCTCCAGTGTGAGCGTCTGCACACTGCCCATGCCGCCTCTGACAGCCCCGCTTCGAGACTGGCCCGACATAACGACGAGCACGTTTGTGCCCATTTGCTGAACCTGACTCATCATCCGGCTGCTCGCTCCTTTAGCAAGAGCAAGCATAGTGATAACCGCAGAGACACCTATTATGATGCCGAGCATAGTGAGCACGGCGCGCATTTTATTGGCGACAAGGCTTTCAAGAGCAACTGATAAACTCTCTTTGAAACTCATTGCTCTTCCTCCTTGGGCAGTTTCGCAAGGACAGTCATCGCATCCAGCGGGCTATCAATGGGCTGATCGGAGACAATGTGACCGTCCTTAAATTTGACAACACGCTGGGCATGCTTGCCTATATCTTCTTCGTGAGTAACAATGACTACTGTCTTCCCTTCACGATGAAGCTGCTGGAATATCGCCATGATCTCTTCGCTGGTGCGGGTATCGAGGTTACCGGTCGGCTCATCACCCAGGATAATCACCGGATCGGTAACTAGGGCTCGGGCAATAGCCACACGCTGCTGCTGCCCGCCTGACAGCTCGTTTGGCTTATGATCCATCCGTTCCCCGAGCCCTACCCGCTCCAGTGCCGCTCTGGCTTTGTCCTCGGCATTTATCGCATCGGGATTGTAAAGCATCGGCAGCATTACCTGCCTCAGTGCAGAACGCCGCGAGATGAGATTGAAAGTCTGAAATACGAAACCGATTTTGCGATTACGCACCGCAGCCAGTTCGTCATCATCCATTCCGGCGACTTCCTGATTGTCAAGCATATAGGAACCGTCAGTGGGCTCATCCAGGCAGCCGATAATATTCATAAATGTGGACTTGCCTGAACCGGATGGGCCCATGATGGCTACGAACTCGCCTTTTTTAACCTCAAGTGAGACTCCCTTTAAGGCGCGGACCTGCACATCACCCATTTGATAGATTTTTTGTAGATTGGCTACTTTTATCATCATGTGCCTCCCTACATCGGTGGTGGTCCGCCGCCACCAGGGCCGCTTCGGTTGGAAGAACTCTTCTTCGATGAGTCGTCTTCGGGTATAAGGACTGTCTGGCCTGCTTTCAGACCGCTTATTATTTCGCAGTAATCATCACCTTCGAGGCCGACCTGGACCTTGCAAACCGTCTGCTTGTCCTTGTTAACCACTGTGACCTGGCTGCCGCTGTCAGTTTCGATAACCGCCTCGACAGGCACATAGAGAACATCTTCTTTTCTATCGANNTCGACAACAAAGTCGCATGTAGCGTTCATCTCCGGTTTGAGCCTGGAATCGGTCCCCTCGATCTCGACGGTCACCGGCACTGTGGTAACATTTGAATTGACCTCGGCCTCCGGCGCGATTTTGGTCACCTTGCCCCTGAACGGATCATCGGGGAATGCATCGACCTTAACATCCACTTCCTGGTCGAGCTTAATCTTGCCGACATCCGTTTCATCGACATCTACAACGACCTGCATCTTGCTCGTGTCGGCAATATCGACGATGGTAACACCAGACCCGCTGCTGCCTCCAATGGCAGAACCGCCGGCGGTAACAATGGAGCCTTTCTCCACATATTTCTTTACAACGACTCCCGTTCTTGGAGCCGTGATAGTCGTATAACCGAGCTGCGTGACGGCGTTATCTACGGCAGCCTTGGATTTCATAAGCGATGCCCGGGCCTGTAATACCTCTTCATTCTTCATCTGATTTTGATATTCCGAGGATCTTGCAGTGACCAGAGCGGCCTTAGCCTTTTTATATGAAGCGCGCGCGGATGCGAGTGCTTTTTGCTTTATGGTGACTTGAACACGATTTGCATCTGCGGCTTTAAGAACGGATTTTGCCTGAGTAACCTTGGCGCGAGCATCGGCAAGGTCTTGGTCGCATTCACTATGAATGGTATCGTTCTTGCGTTTTGCGCTCTCTAGCTGAGCCTTTGCGTTTATGAATGTGGATTCCGCAGAATCCACTGTGCTCTGTGACACAAATCCCTTCTCTAGAAGGGCATTCTGGCGCTTCAGGTCTTTCTCGGCCTCATTATAAGATGCTTTTGCCTGATCATAGCTGGCCTGCGCTGAGGCCAGTTTTTGAGGGATCAGCGCCTTTTCGTTTTGATCCAGTGTAGCCTGAGCTGACTCCAGAGAGCTTTTAGCCTGAGCTATGGTTTCGGCGGTAAGTTGAGGCTGAACTCTTGCCTCTTCCTCCGCCTGATCGAGCGCCATTTTGCTCGACTCCAACGCCTGCTGGGCTTCCTCAATACTTGCAGCCGCCTGAATGATCTGCATATCATAGGCCTGCTTTGCCTGAGCCACTTTAGAGCCCGAACTTGAATAGTCGGCTCTTGCCTGATCGAGGTTCGATATCGAGTCCGATGGATCGACCTTTGCGATCAACTGACCAGCCTTGACATAATCACCTTCATCAACTGCCAGTTCTACAATCTGGCCTCCAACGTTTGATCTGACTTCAACGGTTGTCAGCGGCTCTAAAACGCCATTACCGGAAACACTGGCCAGAACGGTTCCGCGTTTGACCGTATCGGTTTGAACGTTCGACACAGTCGGCTGTGTGTGCCTTACACGAGCTATAATAACCGCTGCAACCAAAATAGCAGCCACAATCAATATGAGGCGTTTTCGGTTTATTTTTTTGGCTTTCATTTCACACCTCCCTGCTCACCTGTTGCATAATACATTTGCGCGATTGCAATCAGGTAGTCATAGCGGGCTTGAACATCATCACTCTGCGCCGTTATAAGCTGAACTTCAGCATTGAGAAGATCCAAGGTTGTGCCGAGTCCCTGTGAATAACGCTCTTTCTGAGCTTCATAATTGCTGTTTGCTGCTTCGAGACTTAACGCACTTGCCGCCATTCGCTCTTTGGCGCTGGTTAGATTAAGATGGGCCTGCTCAACATCGGAACAGATGTCCCGCTTGGTCTGCTGTTCCTGAAGTTTTGCGTTGGCCTGATTAGCCTTGGCTTCTCTATATGCCGCGCGGTTTGCGCCTCCGTTAAAGAGGTCGAATGTTATCCCGCCGACCATTTGAGTGCTGCTGTTAGTAAACCCGCCTTGAATTTCGCGCTGGTAGTTTGCTGAGATAGTCGGGCGAGGATATAAGGCTATTCTTGCCGACCTGACGGATGCTTTTGACGAGCCCGTAGCCGCTTGAGCCTGGAGTATATCCGGTCGAGATTTGATGGCTGATGCCATATATTCATCCAGTGGCCCTATCTCGACATTTGGCATTTCGGCTATATCTTGAACGTCGAAGCCGGAGTCAATATCCAGTCCGATCAGGTTCTCAAGTTCGATTGCAGATGTGCGGACTGTGTTTTTCGCTGAGAGCAGACTGACCCTTGCGCTTGCAAGTTCTGCTTCAATCGGCAGGACGTCGACCTTTGCCGCCGCACCCTCTTTGGCACGCGCCAGAACCTGATCACGAAGACCTTCATTATAGGTCACATTCGCCTGAGCAACATCGGCGAGATGGCGAGCCCGCAGCAGTTCGTAGTAAGAACTGCTGACATTGTATACAACCGTCTGCTGCGTTCGAGAAAGGCTGGCATCATACTGCTTTACTCCGTAGCGGGCGCTCTGAACATTGGCCTCACGTACGCCGCCGTCGAATATGTTCTCAGTCACATTAAATGCGGTTNNCGCCACCCCACACGAATGCATTGTTCTGAATCGATATTTGAGGCAGGTAATCGCTTATGGCGCTGGCCGAACGGTTTTTTGCGGCAACTACATTGTTTTTAGCGGTCAATACATCGGTGTTGTGACTGAGCGCTATCGATATACAGTCGTTCAAGGATAGCGGACCAGACTGTTGGGCCTGGTCCGCTGCCACTGCTGTTGAACATACTCCCAATAATATCAGGAGTATGAGAAGACAACTTCGGGCGCTCATAATTATCGTCCCCCTGGTCCACCTGGAGGAGGAGCAAAACCGGACGGCGGCTCACCGGGACCACCTCGGCGCGTATCCATTTTTAGAGCATTAGGAAGGTTTGCAGACTGCTTATAGGTCAAGACAGATCTGATCTGGGTCCATTCGCTGATGCTTGCGTTGACAACCGCTTTTTCAGCACTCAGAGCCTTCGCCGCCAAAGCATTCACCTTTTTGCTGTCATAGCTCGACTTAAGAAGAGAAGTTCTCAATTCCTGCGAAGCCTTGGTTGCTGCTTTCTCAAGAGTGGTAAGTTTTTTCTCATTACCGCTTATGATCTTTTTGATCTTTGCAGTTTGAGTGCTGGTAAGGTTCAGCGATTTGTCCAGACGACTGACCATCTCCTCACTAGGAGGAGTAACAGCCATAGCCGGGCTGAGTA
>DJHI01000238.1:1292-9619 GCA_002431715.1 Armatimonadetes bacterium UBA5829 | reverse complement strand
ACGGGGCGGATTACCGGTTTTTTTCTGACTTGATTTTGCAGAAAGATCGCCCTGGCTCCATACGGTTATCGCGCAGGCCAGAGCTAAAATAATAGCTGAAATCAAGACTGTTTTCTTCATCTTGAGTACCTCCAAATCATTCAATCTTGTCTATTTAGTTAGACGACAGCCTCTGCATGCGGTTCCTCCGCAAACATCACAACTCAATCACAAGTTTGTTTAATTCTATCAGCAATGTATTGTAAAACCAAATGCAGAGTCTGCAAAGAAAAGCCCCTGCGTCAAGCAGGGGCTCACAAAGAATGGACATATTGTCAGCCCACATTACTCGTCCATTGGAGGAGGTCCATCAGAACCGCCGGGCTGGAAACCACCCTCACCACCGCTGGGTGGAGGCCCGGAAGGTCTTGATCCCTGGTTTGGACGCTGCATGCCACTCGACTGAAGCTTAGTTATCTGATCGGCGGTAAGAATTGCCCTAAGCTGAGTCCATTCATCGATACGCGCGCTTATTACCGCTGCTTCGGCTTTCTCTGCAGCCGCTGCTAAATCTTTTACTTTCTGAGCATCATACTCAGTTGCCATAAGAGCTTCACGCAGTGCCTTTGTGGCACTTGAAGCCTTTTGTGTAAGNNGGCTTTCGAGACCGTTGCTTTGAGCGATGTCAGTTCCTCGTCGGTAAGACCCAACGTATCAGCAGAACTCTCGATCGCCTTTGCTGAAGGAGCCATTAGGACCATAGCCGGACAGGACATCATCCCTCCTCCGCGCGATCCACCGGACCCGGAAGGACCTTGACAAAAGGCCGCTGATGAGCACACCATTACGGCAAGCGCCGTTGCGAACAAAGTTGTTTTGTTCATTTCAGATTCCTCCATTTTTGTAGTTGCCAGCTTGTCGGTTTTTAGTTGTCGGTTAACGTTTGGCGGTTGTTAATACCTTAACCTGATCTTACCATACGGACTACGAGTAAAGTATCGAAACTGCATTGTAATTATGTTTAAGTTGTATAAGCAGAACCACTTTCCTGCTAAGGAGGAGGTTTTGTCGTATTTGTCACAAGCCAATTCACGTGTTAGAATGCAATCAGAACTATAATCCAAACCCGATGGAGTGCACGTATGAATGCGCGTATTCTTATAGCTGATGATGACTCAAACCTGATCGAAGGTCTTCGATGGTATCTTGAAGCGGAGGGCTTCGAAATTATCGCTGCGCCGGACGGTGAGGTTGCTCTTGAAATTTTCCGTAAAGAGCAGCCCGACCTGGTTATTCTGGATATTATGATGCCGAAAATGGACGGAGTTAAAGTCTGTGAGATAATAAGCAGCGAATCGGACGCCCTGATAATGATGCTCTCTGCAAGAGACAGCGACATCGACAAGGTGCGTGCTCTAAAGCTTGGAGCAGATGATTATGTCACCAAGCCGTTCAATGTCTCGGAACTTGTAGCCAGAATTCAGGCTTTGATGAGACGAAGAAATCGCACCAGGGGCGACGTACCCGCATATAGATGGCGAAATCTGGATCTGTCTCTTGACGAGCATAGAGCAAAGGTGGATGGTAAGGTTGTTGAGCTTACTACCATGGAATTTGATCTCCTTGCCGCGTTTATGGAACACCCGCAGGTAGTCCTTTCCAGAGAGCAGCTTGTCGGCAATATATGGGGAAGTGATTTCTACGGCGAATACAGGCTTGTCGATAATCTGGTATGCCGCTTGAGAGACAAGCTTACCGGGGCCGGATGTGCCGATTTTCCGATTGTGACGGTTAGAGGAGTCGGATATGCTTATCGTCCCGAAGGCTAGCGTCCGTACTAACCTTACAATAGCCATACTGCTGGCGGTCATATTAAGCTGGATTATCAGCAGTGGAGTAGCGAATTACTTCAACTACCTGAGCTTTAGATCCCTGCGTCAGGAGATGATGAAACAGCCCAATGCATCATCCAGGCCGATCCCTGCCCCGAAGTTTGGAATTGTGGAGTTTTTAACCGGTCGGCCGGGCATACCCATGGGGCATGGAAACCATGAGAGGAAACGTCCGCCTGATCAAATCCGTAATGCTGAACCCGGACCGTCGATTGATAATGATCAGCCGCCTCCAAGAACTAATACAGCGTTTTTTGAAGTCAGAAACATGCTAATGCGTATACTCGTAGCTTTCGGGCTGGCAGCACTGGCAGGGGCATGGCTTGCTCGAACTTTCACAAGACCATTGACTCAACTGGCAGAGGGAGCAGATGCATATCAAGCAGGGGATTTCTCCCATAGAATTCCCTCCAAAGGTAAAAATGAGTTCGCCGCAGTGGCCGATGCGATGAATGAAATGGCTGAACAGGTGTCGGATCAGATAAACCGTCTCGAAAGTGATGCCGAACGCCGAAGGCAGTTTCTCGCTGACATTGCTCACGAATTGAGAAGCCCCGTAACCACTATGGAAACCATGGCCGGAGCGCTCAGAGACGGCCTGGCTAAAAACCCTGAACGAAGGGACTTTGCCGTATCGGCGCTGGTCACCACCTCTCAGCGGATGAGACGATTGGTGCAGGACCTGATGGAACTTGCTAAGCTCGATCTGACGGAACTACCGCTAAATATGACCAAAGTCAATTTGAAGGATATTGTCTCGTCTTCCATACAATCGCATGAAGTCGAAGCGGAAGCGGCGGGCGTGGTGTTGGAGCCGCGGTCGACCGGGACTTCGAAAGTGATCGCCGACCCTGACAGGCTTGCTCAGGTAGTCAATAATATACTGGAAAACGCCATCAACTATGCCGGAATAGGAGCGAAGATCAGCGTAATTATAAAGGATGGCGATCCTGCCGTTATCGAAATAAGCGACACAGGAAAAGGAATACCCTCGGAAGCCATACCTTATGTGCTCGATCCTTTCTATAGAGCCGACACGGCAAGAACACCGAGTGATTGCCACTCGGGGTTGGGTTTGAGTATTGCAAGTAAGCTTATTGAAGCTCATGGCGGGAAACTATCCCTTACCAGTGAGGAAGGCAAAGGAACGACCGTCACCATCTCAATCCCCAAAAACAGCCACCTTGGCCATTAAACAGAGTTTAAACTCAACTATAATCTCTCTGCTGTTATATCTGTCCGGGCAATACCGATGAGTAATATGGCTCACAATTGCGCGCACACTAATTAAGGGCCTAAACAACTTACGGCCTTGGACTTGTATCAAAAATGGATTTTTGTATACCGGATCCAGGCCAAAACGTGCAATTTACTATGTCGGATTTCCGCAGGAAATGTGACTCTTTGCTAAGCTAGATTTCCGTAGGAAATGTAACTTACTTAGTGTGAATTGCTTGGACAGGAGACTGATTATGGATGTATCGAGTTTAAACAGCTACTACACGCTGAGTCTCAGTAGTCTGTATGGCACTAGTGAAACCGACAGTACTGATGACTCATCCTCTTTGACTACTCTTACAAGTTTGGTCAATCAGCAGGATTCACTTGATCTCTCTAAACCCAGTGAGATCTACAGCAAGCTTCAGGAGTTGGCAAGCACTGACCCGGACAAACTCAAAGAGGTCTGTGCAAGTATCGCAGAAAAGCTGGAAAGCGCCGCTGAGAGTTCCAGTGGAAATGACTCAAAAATGCTCTCTGATCTGGCAGAGAAGTTCCAGAATGTCGCAGATGGAGGAGATTTATCTCAGCTTAAGCCGCCTGAACCTCCCAGTTTTTCCGACACTGATGGGATAGATCAATATGCTCAGCAGCAGAATTTCAAACCGGCTGATTTGATGAATCAGCAGGGATTCTGCAGCAGCGATGGAAGCAACACGGATGATATCCTCTCGAGCATACTCGACGAGATAAACAGCGCTCTTTCGAGTTAACTGCATCCCTTTGCTTGCCGCTCATAATAGCAAAACTGCGGGCCGTCAAAATACCGCTTGACGGCCCGATTTTGCAATTAGCTAAGCGTTAATCGCTTAGTTTTCTTCTTTTCGCTGGTAGACTTGAATGTCTTCAGAGGCAAAGGGGCCGAGGTCTGACCTCACGAAACCTTTAATCGTTTGGAATACATCCGCATTTCTCTGGTTCTGGCGGAAGAATAGCTTCGCCGCCTCTGCCTGCTCAGATGTTCGCCCGACCTGCTCACCATATTCTTTTACACGCGCCAGAACAGCATCAGGATCGGCAATATAGTCACGCTGGAGCTTTGAAGTAAATATCTTATACCAGGTTTCGTTTGAAGGTATATTTCGCGTGCCTTTAGTCAGAATAATTGTATTCATAGGGAATCCGTCAATATCCAGATGATTAATATCCCCATCCGAACGTGGCAGCCAGACCGCATACATACGCTGAGTACGCCATGCAGCCAGCCATGGCGAATCGGTATATATACACGAAAGACCTAGGTTGTCTCCCTGTGCGAGGATGGTCGCGGCCTCGTATACGGAATCGTCCTCATTATGGGCGGGCCAGATCATCTTTGTAAGAGCAGGCCAGAAGGTAATGCATATTATCCCTATGATCAGACCCTTTACAAAAACCGGATGAAGCTTTTTGGCATCAATCAGAAGGAAAAGATATGCGCTGCCAAAAACAGAGATGACTGGAGCGAGTAGAATAAGTGCATCTCTGCCCAGGCTGAATAACGCAGCGCAAACAAAGAAAATGACTGCAAGGCCGTAAGTCAGTCCTCTTACGGCATTTGCTGACGGTGACTTAAATTTATAGAGCATACTTACAGCAGCTATAGGCAGGAATATAAAGCCGAGCATCGGTATTACTGATTGAATGGCATTTGAAGTGCCTGTCATCAGCTTATCTGCAAATGAAGCGAAATGATCCAATGGGAAAAGCAGGATTTCTTTCAGTCCGCCATTAGCTCCGTCAGTGCTTCTGTAGAAAGTGCTGCCTGGATACTCGATTGTGCCGGTAAAGATATCCCAAGAGTTTGCCGCAAGAATCGAACCATGAGTTAATGAAGCATTTCTATATGCCCATGGCGCGGCAACTATAATAGCGGCAGCAACAAAAACAATGAGATGAAGCCTGCTTCTGCGGCCGGTTAGTGCGAAATAAAACGCGACCGCTATCCCCAGGAAGATGAGAGCATGATTTGTCATGAAAAGCAGCGCAATGAGAACTCCCGCAGCTATTGCATGCATTATTCCGTTTCGGCCATCCATCGATCTTCTATGATGAGACGCAACCACAAGCATTAATAGAACCAGCCAGAAAGCAGCCATAGACCATTCGTTTGCACCGGTTCCTATATCTAGAATAGCTTGACTCAAGCTCAAGGCAGATGCCGCTAATATTCCTGTGCGCCAGTCGAAGAGGGATTTACCCAGGAAATATGTCCCGATTATGGTGCCGATAAAGAAGAGCATTGATACCCAACATAAAATCTGCTCGCTTACATTTTTGGCTTTAAAAGCAAAAGCCACCGTATAAGGATATAGCGGCGCATGATTGACCTCGGGTAATGGAGCAACAGCGCTTTTTAAAATGCCTGCATTGGAANNTACTATACGGGTAGTAAAATGCCAGTCTGTCGAAATGTTTCTCGATATCTGAGCTATGTCCATCTGATCGGGTTTAGTCAGTCCGGCATAGGTGCGAAGGTAATAGACACAAACAATCGCTATCAGGACGATCAATATGCTGATAGTAAGAAAGAGACGGTTCCATTTGACACCAGGGTTTGTCAGATTTACCGCTTCTTCCTTATTGATCTCTCTTACGCTCATGCATTTCCCTCCGACTTGGTAACCTCTTCATATATATTCGACAGCTTCCGCACATTTGACTCCCAGGAAAAGTGATCGACTACATATTTACATCCCGACTTGCCCATATCCCTCGCATATTCCTGATTTTCAAGCAGGGCACAAACCGCTGATACAGTCTCTTCCACACCGTCCGCTCTGACCGTGCCAGGGCAATCATCATTAAGTGCGCGCAGAGCAATAGGTGTTGCAACTACGGGCAGTTCCATCGCCATTGCCTCAAGGAGCTTATTTTGTATCCCTACGGCAACCTGCATCGGGACAACGGCTGCGCTCGCTGAATCGAGATATGGCCGGATATCATCGACATATCCGGTTACGCTTATGCCAGGAGTCTCCGCCAGTTTTTTTATCTCAGCAGATGGGCCGCTGCCGACAATCACGAATTCCACATCAGGATATTTTTGTCGAATCAGCGGGAAGCACTCCGTCGCAAACCACAACGCAGCTTTTGCATTAGGACTATAGCCCATCTTGCCGCTGAAAACAAGGCGTCGGCCGGAGCGGCTCGAACCCTGCGGCGAAAAATATTCCGTGTCTACGCCGTTTCCAATCACATCGACATGCAAATCGTGATTCATCTCAAGCAGAGCAGATCTTTCAGAGTCGGTTGTGATAATAACACGAGCAAAACGCCGTAATACTCTCGGCTCGTACCTTTTGAGCTTTACAGCCTCCTCCATCATTACCAGCTTGGAAATCGGGTTTCGCTTCTCACAAGCCATCTGGCTAAAGAGACTGGTAAGGCAGTCAACCGAGTCGAAGACGACAGGCAGATCGCCCGTTACCGAAGCAAAATGAGCGGCTCTGAGGTGCTCTATGTGCACGAGATCGAACCTGTCGCGGCGCAGTACAGACCGTATCTTCTCTTTCATTGCATGCGACCAGCAGAATGCGGCGCACATGGGAATCGGGGTGGGCAACGCAACCAGTGACTGCGACAATCCGCGCAGTTTGGAGTGAGGGACTACATATAAATCTTCGACAAACTCGAGCAGATCGTCCGCGCCTTCGACCTTTTTACCGTCTGACTCGCCGAGCGCAACAACAGTGATTTTGTGCTGCCTGGACAGCTCCTTTATCAGGTGAAAAGGACGCACTCTGATTCGCGAAGGGACATATGGAGCGATAAATAGTATGTTCATTATGCCCCATCCAGTCCGTCGTAGATTTTCAGAAGTTTGCCTCCCACAATATCCCAGGAGTACTTCTCACAGACGAGGTCGCGGCCACTGTTGCCTATTTGATCCGCCAGTTCCTTGTTACGAAGCAGTGTCGCTACCGCATCCGCGAAATCAGAAGGCGTATCGGCAAGAATCAGGTGTTTGCCTGATACCACATCCAACCCTTCCGCGCCTATTGAAGTGGAAACCACCGGCAGGGCCATTGCAAGAGCATTCAATATCTTGACGCGCACGCCGCTGCCTGAACGCAAGGGAACGATAAACACCCCGCAGTCCCTGGACATCTCCTGGGAATCGCTGACGTATCCGATCACTTTTATACTCGGATCGNNACGGCCAAGGCGCGTATGGACTCAACCGGCCGCTGGCCGGCAATAGTCACTCTCGATCCGGGAATAGCCGATTTGACCAGCGGGAAAATGTCACGGCAGAAGTAGAGCATAGAGTCGACATTAGGCGGCCAGTACATTGTCGCGATGGAGAGAATATTCATGGAGTCCTGATCACGCTCCACACGCTGGAAATGATCTACATCAACGCCTATCGGGACACTCTCTATGCTGGATATCTCAGGACACAGATGTTTCAGAGTCGNNTTTGTCCTCATCGCTCACCGTAAGCACAAGGTCGGATTTACGGCAGATTTCGAGCTCATATTCTTGAAGTTTCGGCCATTCTATTCGCGCATAGGCTCGTGCCGGAGCGGATTCGGATGTTTCCGCTATGCGCTTTATGATCATCGACTCGACATTGTGGTGATCGAGAACGGTTTTATAACCTGAGTTGAAATCTACGAACTGAGCCATCTGCAGGTGATCGATGTGAACCACATCGGGACAAAAGCTCTCTACCAGAGAGTTATAAGCATCTTGCATGGTTCTTCTATAATCACGGCTGACGATAAAGGACTTGCCGGTTATCACGGATTTTGCAAGGTCTGAAAACTGCCTGAGCTTGCCGCGCTTCAATGGGACCAGTTCGATATTGCAGCAGATCGATTTTAGTTCTTCAAGATGCGCGAGTTCATCATCGGATCGAACGAATGCAAGCATATGAACGTCGTGCTTTGCAGCCAGAATCTTGAGCGTATAATATGATTTGATCTTCCCACCTGAATCCAGGGGTAGAGGAAAAAGATGAGCCAGAAACAATATTTTCTTTCGGTTCGGCAAGCNNAGCTGGATTTCCCTTCATCCCTGCCCTCTCCCGCTTACTAAGAGAGGATAATCTATAGGAAGCAATAGAATTACGAGAATAAATTCCCGATACACCTGACCATAAGTGAATAATTACCCGCTGTTTCGACACAGCTCAGCATGCTACATTTGCACAAAATACAGCTTGCTCAGTGCATACTTAGCACTGTGAGCCGT
>DJHI01000238.1:212-1269 GCA_002431715.1 Armatimonadetes bacterium UBA5829 | reverse complement strand
GGCCGCCGGGCATCAATGCCATGTCATTTACCCTGGTCTGTTGTCAGGGTTTTAACAATCGGATCGGACATATCGCGCGCAAACTGACGAATAGTATCCATAGTTGCATTATCGGAATCGAATACGGGACAATTGATGCGTATAAATGACCAGCCGTATTTGCGGGTCTGAAACCGATCAAGCGCCATCATATACTGCTGTTTCATATAATCAGCTACAGTGCGGTCTCCTGAAGAGAACCAGTAGACAATTATCTCACGGGCATTGTCTTTTTCCGCGATTACCTTGATTGCAGGAATGTTTTTGCCATTGAACGGTATTTTTGTTTCCTCACGCTCGACAATTTTCCAACCGGCGGCGGGATAACAGGCCTCCGGCCTGTGAATAAAGTCTCTTCGGCCGTATTTGCGATAGACGATGAGCAGACCGGCGCTGTTACCGTATTCGGATTCAGTATAGGTTCTGGTTAAAACCTTATCTGCATTCAGCACTTTTCGCACTTCTTTATCGACAATCATATCGTGACCTGTCCATGAGCCGACTGTCTTGGGAAATGCTTTGAAATTAGGCGTAAAAAGCACCGATGCGGGCTTTTCTCGCATCCAATTTGTCGCGACTATTGCGATTATGAGTAAACCGAAGACTAATGCGTAGTTCGGCGATCGTTTAACCATTCAAACCCCCTGCTTATCACGAATAAAAGCAAGATTGCCACAACGAATAGAATAGGACTCGACCAATCATGATAGATATGCATCGCTGTATAAGCGCCTGCCCAATAGCCGACAAGGGCGATAGTGGTAATACGCACTACATTCGCTGCCAGAGCAATAGGAAGCGAAAGAGCAAACAGCGCCCATCGATATTTGTTCGGCAGGTTGGTTATGTATGCATAGACCGCCGATACACCTACTAAAGCCACCAGAGAACTCATGCCGCTGCAAGCCGCCGCAACCTCAAAGTCGAATCCCGGAACGGACATGCTGACGCCGTTTCTGACCACTTCGATTCCAAGCAGCCTTAATATATGAGCGGTCGATGCACTTGCCCATAATTG
>DJHI01000238.1:0-164 GCA_002431715.1 Armatimonadetes bacterium UBA5829 | reverse complement strand
TGGAAAACCGACCATATCGGTGATGCCTTCAGGAAGCGGAATCATAAAGAGAGTATAGGCCAGTGGAAACCAGAGTGCGCGGGTAAAGGCCGAACCTCGGAAATAGAGGCAGCCTCCAACCAGACAGGCTATTATAGAAACAGCGGAGAGCACAGCCACATCGA
>DJHI01000205.1:178-6051 GCA_002431715.1 Armatimonadetes bacterium UBA5829 | reverse complement strand
AGGATGTTGAAGTCCTGACGGATTCCGAGAACCTTGTAGTCAACTGCAGAGCGCCGCATATTGTTGTTGAAGAAGAAGCGGCAGCCGAAGAAGCAGCCGAGACACCGGCCGCAGAAGGCGAATCCGCTGCAGAATAGTCTTATATATAAAACTGGACTTTGTATCGGGCCTGGGAGTCTTTCCCGGGCCCATCGTTTTTTATCATTGCCGGGTCTATGCCGCTAAGTCCATTCTGACTATATTATCTTCGGCATTGTCCTGCGCCAGCGCATTTGCAATGGCTGGAGCAGCCGAGCCGGTGATCGTGGAAAGCATTCTTAATCTCTGACGGGTTAGCTGCCTGCAGTCACCGTAATAGAGATTTACAACCCCTATGGCCTTGCCACCTGTAACAAGAGGCAGCGATACGGCGCAGCCATCGTCGGCAGCGACTATTCTCCAGGGGATAAACTCCACATCTACAAAGACGTCGTTGGCAATCTGGACTTCTTTTGTAGTAAATGCTTTGACCGTGTGGCCGGTGTGGAAACCGGGTCGGCGATCAGTGGAGGCTATAGGATATTTGGTCCCGATTCCACCACAGCAGTCATCGGGACCGGAGATTGCATAGAGCTCCAAGTGCTCCTGATTCTCATCCACCAGGTAAACGGCAGCCACCTTCGCGCCCAGCTTGTCACAGTGCGTTCTCGCAAACATATCGAGCAGTTGGTGGAGCGATCCTGCACCTACAACAGACCATGAAACCTGATGAAGCGCGTCGAGTTCCTGAAGCCTGTCCTGTGAATCACGCAGCATGACGGCATTTTCTACACAGAAACCACCGATAAAAACCAGCCAGGAGGCAGATATTATCAGCGAACTGGCCATCCACCAATTGTCATACACCTGGGCAGAGAAACAACGAAAAACCAGCCCAACGAGAAGAGGAACGAAAACAAAACACAGCAGCCCGGATAAGCGATCACTTCCTGTGTTGCTGCGACGATACAGACCATAAAAAGCAGCAAGGCAGAAGAGAACTCCTAATAGTTTTAGAATTATACAGGCAGCCATATAATGAGATGAATGATAAGCCAATCCAGTAAGATAAGTGCTCAAAGAACCGTGGATTATGTAAGGAGTAGCGATAAGCGGACTAAATAGAAGTAAGGCGCCGCTTAATAGAGCCTGAGTGAGAGCTTTCCCCCTGGTGCTGACGTGACAGATGATGTGCGAATAGGCTGAACAGGCAAAGAAGAACATTGCAACCGCCCATGTAACAGCCGAGATAAACTCAGACGGGTGCGGATCCGGGTTATTTCGACCTGCTAATATCTCCAACCATACACCACTGCCGATTGCTGAAAAGGCTGCTGCTGAAAGCAAATGCCTGAGTTTCCAGGAGAGGACGAATCTTGAAAAGAAGTAAACCGCTCCACCAAAGCCGACACTCAGTTCAAGTCCGAGCATTATCGTATAGATTACAGCAAAATAACCCGGGAGCTGTGATGGTAGCAATAGCTTGACAGCGATAGAAGCAGCAGTAATCGAGGCTGACCAAACAAGCAGTCGACGACATTGCGCCTTGCTCGAAGCCTTTACAATATGCTCGAACAGAGACTTTGAATTTGGATTGGCGCTCCTAACGCCTTCAGATACTGCCAACGCAATCACCTTTGAGAACGCCGCCGCAAACATTCCCCAAGAGCCAGATTTATTCTAAATTCATTTTCGGTTAGAACATCTGAGAACCTTATATGATATTTGGACAAATATTTCTTTGATAGGCGACAAACCGGCGACTGTCATTTTCGTCAATAATTGATGGCAGCCATAAAGAGGATTCGGCGTGGATTGTGGTTATATGTGATGCAGCTTTTGCTTCAGTTTTGCCAGCGCTTCCCTGGCTTTTTCATAATTAGGATCGATTTCCAGCGCGCGTTCATACTCGAATTCGGCTTCGCTGTGGATTCCGCTGGCTTCGTAGGCCTGCGCGATATTGTAATGAATGCTAGCAACTTTCGGGGCTATCTGCTCGGCTGTTTTAAATGCACCTATGGCGGCGTTATAGCGTTCTTTCGAAGCATATGCTGCTCCCAGATATGAGAATGCCTTGTGATTCTGATGATCTTGCTGTGTTGCGACTTCGAGCTCTTCAATAGCCTTATCGAGATCACCGGCCTTGAATGCTTCGACACCTAGTTTGTAGTGTTCCATTACTTCTTCCATCTTGGGTCACCAATGGAGAGTAGTGATGGTTTTTCCCATCCTGCTTCAGTATATCTGAGGCTAATTACTCTGTCAATGCTCATTTAAGCGCTTCAATTGAGACAGCTTGATTTACGCTAATAAATTAACTATAATTGCCACAAATGACAGACAAGCGTGGAGGCTTTGTATCGGATCATGAAAATTGGAGTGTTTGCAGTTCTCTTCGGCCAGCAGCCACTCGAAAGCGCTCTCGATTATATAGCGGAATCGGGTGTGCAGATGGTCGAGCTTGGGTGCGGCAACTATCCCGGCAGCGCGCACTGCGACCCTGATAAGCTTCTTGGTAACTCTGCCGCTCAGAAAGAGCTTTTATCCGCTATAAGCTCCCGCGGGCTTGAGATCAGCTCGCTGTCTTGCCATGGGAATCCAGTTCACCCAGATAAGAGCTTCGCAGCTAAAGATCGAGAGGTTTTCAATAAAACCGTCCGCCTGGCGCGTGAACTCGGCGTCGGAGTTGTCAATAATTTTTCAGGTTGTCCCGGTGACGGACCGAATGGAACCAAACCAAATTGGGTTACCTGCGCGTGGCCTCCGGATTATGTCGATATTCTAAACTGGCAGTGGAACGAGGTTCTGATACCATATTGGCGGGAGCAGGCCAAGTTTCTAAAAGACAACGGCGTAAAAGTTGCCCTGGAAATGCACCCAGGATTTTGCGTATATAATGTAGAAACCATGTTGAGGCTGCGCGAGGCTTGCGGAGATTCGATTGGCTGCAACTTCGACCCCAGTCATCTGTTCTGGAACGGTGTAGACCCCTGTATGGCAATCCGAGAGCTTGGCGACGCTATTTTTCACGCTCATGCAAAAGACTGCCGCATAGACGAGCATAATACCTCGATCAACGGCTGCAACGACACGAAGAACTATGGCGATGTCCTCAACAGAAGTTGGGTTTTCCGAACAATCGGGTATGGTCATAATCTGCAGGTGTGGAAAGATATCGTAAGCACACTAAAAACAGTCGGCTATGATTTTGTTCTGTCAATCGAGCACGAAGACAGCCTGATGTCGGTAAACGAAGGCTTCCAGAAAGCCGTTTCGCTGCTCAAAGAGGCCATTATCACCGAGCAGGCCGGCGAAATGTGGTGGGCCTGAGCATTTAGTATTTTATGTTTTTTATTGATTATTTGGCTGGGTAAGGGCGATATATAATTTGATATTGCCGGTAATTGTGCTACTGCCTCTTCCTATCTGTCTGCTTTTATCAGCGCCCATCAAATATGGACGTTTGTTTGAACAACATGCGTGAGCGTGTTATACTATTATCACAGGAGCTGTATTATGGACAAATGGGTTTTTTTAAACCGGGAGTTTGTGCGTTCTGAAGATGCGCACCTTTCAATCTATGACCATGGCTTTCTCTACGGAGACGGCGCATTCGAGGGCATAAGGGCATATAATGGCCGCGCTTTCAAGCTGAAAGATCATGTGGATCGGCTTTATAATTCACTTCTCGCTCTTGATATCAAGATGCCGTTCGATCAGGCTGAGTTCATCAAAACCGTCGAGAAACTGCTCGAGATGAACGAGGTCACCGATGCTTATATCCGTGTCTCCGTATCCAGAGGAGTATCGCTGGGTCTCGATCCGAAGAATATAAAGGGCCAGGCGACCATAGTCATATCCACGGACAAACTCTCGCTTTACCCGCAGTCCATGTACGAAAATGGTCTGGAAGTGGTGACGGTTGCCACGAGGATCGCTAATCCGCAGGTGCTCGAGCCGAGGATCAAGTCATTAGGTAAGTATGTATGCAATATCCAGGCTAAACTTGAAGCCAATCATGTAGGCGCAGGTGAAGGCCTTATGCTCACCGAAGACGGACACGTAGCCGAGTGCACCGGCGATAATGTTTTCTTTGTAAAAGACAGCGTCGTAAACACTCCGGCCGCTCATCTTGGAATTCTTGAGGGAATCACCCGGGCAACCGCAATCGAAGTTCTCAAAGAGATGGGAATAGAGGTCAATATCGGTGTCTTCACTAGATTCGACCTTTATACCGCCGATGAAGCGTTCCTTACCGGCACAGCCGCTGAGGTCATTCCGATGGTCAAGCTGGATGCGCGCATTATAGCCGATGGCAAGCCCGGCCCCATCACAAAGAAGTTGATGAAGGCTTTCCACGAATACGTGGCTAAGCAGTCATAGCGTCTGAACATCACAATGTCATAACGTCAGGACTATTTCTTGACGTTATGACACAGAACGTTGTGATGCAAGACTAGCATCGGAGGCCTTTTTGATCAGCGAAAAGATCGATTGTGAGATATGTGCGTCGCGGCCGGCGAAGCTGGTGATGGTTCGCCGCCGCGGTGAGGATTATTACCGAACGTTTGTTTGCAAGGAATGCGCGAGCGAGCGGGTACGCATGTTCTCAAGCGGGCTGAGTTTTGAAAAAGTAGTCGAGCGCGTAAGCAGCCTGAATGAAGCGTCGCCGCAGGACTCCTATAGCTGCAGGCTGTGCGGCACGACTCTGGCTGATATTGTAGTAGATGGCAAACCGGGCTGCTGCCTTTGTTATGCTCGTTTTGCAGGAGAGATAGAAGAGGCTGTTAAAGAAGCTCAGGGCTGCACTTATCATATAGGTAAGACACCGCAATTATGAGCGTGCGCAGCCATTATCTCCCAGACTGGATAAAGGGCGAAGGCCCTGATGCCGATGTTGTAATTACCACAAGGGCTCGCCTGGCAAGAAGCCTCGCAGACTATCCGTTTCCATCGCGAGCTTCCGGGGAAGATTTATCCATGGTGGTAGGCGATGTCCGCAAAGCCGCTCAAGGGCTTATGGAGCGCTTCCCTGAACTCAAGCTGATTGATGTAGGGAAACTGAGCAAACAGCAAAAATTATTCCTGCTGGATTCGCATATCGCGAGTGTGGAGCAAATAAGTGGCGGAAATGGCCGCGCGGTTATCCTAGAGCCGAGCGCTTCACTCTCCATAATGATTAATGAGGAAGATCATATCAGGCTGCAGTCTGTTAAGTCTGGATTTGCATGCGACAAAGCCTGGAAGCTTGTCGATTGGGCGGATGATGTCCTTGCTGAGGGGTTGAAATTCGGATGTTCGGGAAAGNNGAAAGTACGGATATCTGACCGCCAGCCTCACCAATATCGGGACGGGGCTCCGGATATCGGTGATGATGCACCTGGCAGGACTTGCATTGCAGCGAAAGCTGAATGTGCAGCTTAGAGCGGCATATGATCTGGGAGTCTCGGTGAGAGGACTGTTTGGCGAGGGAACCAGGTGGCTCGGAGACATGTATCAGGTCTCAAATGAAGTGACTCTGGGCATCAGCGAAAAGGAAATTGTTGAACGAGTTCGTGCGGTGGCGCAATATTTACTTGATGAAGAACGGCTTGCGCGGAAGGAACTATTAAACGAAGATAGAAGTCGTTTGTTGGATATAACGCAGCGATCATTGAAAACTTTGAAGAGTGCGATGTCGGTTAAGCCGCAGGAAGCTGTTACGTTAATGTCTCCGATACGCTTAGCGGCGGCACTTGGATTGATGGAAAATTGCACCGGCGCCGTATTGAATGAACTGCTTTTAGGAATGCAGGTGGGCACTGGTGATGACGGCAGCGCAGGAATACAGCGCGCGGCACTGCTGCGAAATAAAC
>DJHI01000205.1:0-152 GCA_002431715.1 Armatimonadetes bacterium UBA5829 | reverse complement strand
CATATTATCCGGCTAGCTCGGGTATAGTATTTGTGCCGAACCGAACTTGGGGAGAAAAAAAGCCGTCTAAATAATTAAGAGTTTAGAATTAAGAGTTAAGAATGAAGGGAAACCCTTTCATAATTACAAGCCTCGGTGGTGATTTCCGAATC
>DJHI01000301.1:16252-16595 GCA_002431715.1 Armatimonadetes bacterium UBA5829 | reverse complement strand
AACGGCTGCCCTATGGCTGCAATGACTCTTCAGATGGGAATCGAAAGAGTTATAAAGAGCCAGGTTCCTGAAATTACAGCAGTGGAAAACGTTACTGAAGACTAATTTCTAACCTACTTATATGCCTCCATTTACGATACCTGAAGGCATATAAATTTGCGTTGCACAAATAAAAATCCCTCCCGGCAAGATACCAGGAGGGATTTTTCGCATCGTTATCTTCAAGCCGGGTAATCGAACCCCGAAGATTTTTCGCCCCGACGCGACCGGGCAGATTTCGGGAGGCCAATTTTTGAGCGACTATACGCAGGCTCATCTCGCAGGGCTGCATCAAGCAGTTCCA
>DJHI01000301.1:15501-16238 GCA_002431715.1 Armatimonadetes bacterium UBA5829 | reverse complement strand
CTCTGCTCCGCCCTTGCGGCTCGCCTGTCGAAGTCGACTGAATATCTGTCTTTGCTCATGGCCGTCCTCCACACTATTGAGCGGCAAACGAGTGTTGTATTTCTCTCACCATGAGTTTTCCACGTAAATTCACGGGCCTATCCCCGTACTTTTGCGGGTTTATTACAGGTTTTGTGTTGTGTGTTATGTTTTGGGGATAGATGACTGCGGAGCACATTCTGCCTACAAGCTAAAACACCTCTAAATAAATGCCTCCAGGTATCTTACCTGGAGGCATATCCAAAGTATTCCTGATCTGGGTCAGGATTAGGAATTGCAAAGAATTTGCTCTATTTCTCTCTTGATTTTAGCCCTGCCTTATGGACCTTGGCAATTACTTCAGCAGACATCCTTGGTTTTCGATCATATGTAATATATCCATTGACCTCTCCCTCCACATCATATAGCTGGACATATGAAAACCCTGCGCATTCAGGCTCGGCCATCATGGCAAGCATAAATTCCTCATAGAGCTTGGTTAGTGTTTCGACATCATCAATCGGACCCGCCCCGTATGGTTCCCACTGGCCAAGTACCTTTTCGTCCTTAACTCTCCAGTTACCGGTCTCGCTGATGATTATTGGCTGCCCTTCGTGCTTAAAACCGTTGCAATAAGTCGGCGTTTCCGGCCAGGCCATAAAATTGCCTGTTTCGGCGATGGACTTTTTCCAATCGTTCCACCATCTAGCGACATCTTC
>DJHI01000301.1:9375-15445 GCA_002431715.1 Armatimonadetes bacterium UBA5829 | reverse complement strand
ACTATATCGGTCTTGGCGTGACAATAACCGCTGTTGTCGACCACCGGCCTGGTCGGATCGAGAGCTTTCGTAAATTCATAAAGTCGAACCTTTGCCTGGTTCATCTTATCATCATCATAAGCCTTGCGCTCATTAGAGGGAACCCATCCGATGATGCACGGGTGATTGATGTCTCTCTTTATGCACTCAGACCACTCACCCAAGAACGCATCCATACTGCTTATGATATCCGATCCCCAGTCGGCCATCTCTTCCCATATAGTCAGACCTAGCTTGTCGCACCAGTAATGGAACCTCGGCTCGGCCACTACCTGATGCTTTCGCACATGATTGAGGCCATACTTTTTAGCCCATTCTACATCTGCTCGAACGGCATCATCATTGGGAGGAGTATACAGCCCATCAGGATAGAACCCCTGATCGAGAGCTGATATCACAAAGAAAGGTTCTCCATTGAGATAGATCTGGCCATTCTTTGTCTCTACCTTACGCAAACCTGCATAGGTGTCGACAGCGTCTACTTCAACACCGTCCTTCTGCAGGCTGAGCTGCAGATCATAGAGGTTAGGAGTGTCAGGCGACCATAGCTTCGGATCGGGAATTGTCAATGAGAGCTTTTCACCTGCTGCAGCACTTGCCTTTGCGACTTCTTTGCCCGAAAAAGAGGCAGTGGCTGTTACCTGCATACCCTCACTATCACCATCAACCTCTGGCTTTATCGTTATCTCGCCCTTCTCGATATCCGTATTGATCAGCCAATCTTTTATATATGTCTTGCCGACAGCTTCGAGCCAGACAGTCTGCCAGATGCCCGTCGTACGCATATAAATGCAGCCCGAGGGATATCTTTCTTGAGACTGCTTACCTCTGGGCTTTGCCTCAGTCATATCGTCAACAACGACCACGACCAATCTGTTCCCATCTGGCTTCACGAAGTTTGTAATATCAAAAGTAAACGATCCGTATCCTCCGACATGCTCGCCTATATGCTTTCCATTGAGCCACACATTTGCCTGGTAATCGACCGCTCCGAAATGAAGCAATACTCGTTTTTCCTGCATACTCTGTGGCAGATCGAAATTACGCGCGTAACGGCAGTTATAATGGAGCTCCTCATTATATACGCCGCTCAGGACACTTTCAGGAGCGAACGGAACGACTATTTGGGTGTCGAGAGGCTTATCTGCGCTCTCTTTGTCGAAGGTAAACTCCCAAACACCATTCAGGTTCAACCAGTTCTGCCTGCATCGATCAGGCCTTGGATGCTCTGGCCGAGGAACATCACCTAATTCATTAATAATGGATTCGACTGATCTATAATCGTATAACTTCCAGTCAGACAATTCTTTCTCCCCAATCTATTCGAATGATTTTCTTATTTTAAGCCCTTGAAAGTGCACATCGGCAATGAACTCAGGATCGACCTTCACCTTGCGGTCGTAGGTGAGATAACCGTTGACCTCACCCTCCACATCATATAGCTGAACAAATGAAAACCCGGCACATCTGGGCTCAGAGAAAATCTCCAGAAAGAACTTCTTATAAAGTGCCATATAGTCCTCCAGGTTCTCAGCGGGGCCGGTTCCACACTCCGCCCACTTGCCCAAATGCTCAATACCTCTTATCCACCAATTGCCCGTTTCGCTGATTACAAAAGGTTCTCCTTTGCATTTGTAGCCTTTACAATAGGTGGGGATGTTTTCGTACGCCTGGAAATCGCCTGTCTCATCGATAGATTTCCAGAACCTCTCAAACCACATCGGCCAGTCTTCTCCTGCAAGAGGCCGGATATGAAGATCGACAATATCGGTCTTTGCATGGCAGTAGCCACTGTTAGTAATTACGAGCCGAGTCGGGTCAAGGAATTTAGTGGCATCATAGAAACGATCCTTCACTGCGTTGGCCTGGTCATCTTCCCACTTAGACTGCTCGTTCTTTGGAACCCAACCGATGATGCAGGGATGATTGACGTCACGCTTCATGCAATCAGTCCACTCTCGTAAATACAAGTCTGCGTCGGTGACAAAATCTGGGTCTGTTCCCCAGTCCGGCATCTCCTCCCAAACAGTGATTCCCAGCTTATCACACCAGTAATAAAATCTGGGCTCAGCGATTATCTGATGTTTTCTTACGTGATTGAGGCCGTATTTCTTTGCCCATTCGACATCCGCCCGTAGAGCATCGTCAGTGGGAGAAGTATACAGCCCATCAGGATAATAACCCTGGTCAAGTGCGGATACCATAAAGAAGACTTTATCATTAAGATATATCTTCCCGTCTTTGGCAAACGTGTTTCTAAACCCGAAGTATGTATCGACCGAATCGATCTCTTTACCATCCGAAGATATCAGACTAAGACTCAGATCATATAAATTCGGGCAGTCTGGGGACCACAGTTTATGGTTTGGAATTGTGAGCGTAAGTTCGGTCTTGTCGTCAGCCTTGGCCGAAGTGTGCACAATCTCTTTTCCTTCGAGTGATGCGGTTGCTTTGAGAGTGAACCCATTACCAGGTCCATCTAGTGCTGCGCAAATTTTGACCTCTCCGCTGTGAATGTCGTTTGTTATCACCCAACTCTTGATATAGGTGCTGCCGACCGACTCCAGCCAGACGGTCTGCCAGATGCCTGTTGTGCGCATATACCGGCAGCCGCGAGGATATCTGTCTTGAGCCTGCTTCCCACGCTGCTTACTCTCTGAAGGATCGTCATGAACTTTTACGACCAGCCGATTACC
This sequence comes from Armatimonadetes bacterium UBA5829, assembly GCA_002431715.1. Taxonomy (GTDB): domain Bacteria; phylum Armatimonadota; class UBA5829; order UBA5829; family UBA5829; genus UBA5829. The sequence goes on along the minus strand of DJHI01000301.1, from coordinate 12,710 downwards.
GACAGGCCTTATACAATCTGAAATATCAAATGAGAACGAATCATACCCGCCAATATGCGCACCCAGGTGTTTTCCATTGAGCCACACCTCGCACTCATGATCCACAGCTCCGAAATGCAGCAATAACCTTCCAGACCTCAAATTTTCTGGAATATCAAACTCACGAGCATACCAGCAGTATGTATGAAAATCCTCGTCATAAACGCCGCTCAGGACGCTCTCCGGGCAAAAAGGAACCACTATTTTGCACTCGAATGATTTCTCAAATGAACCTTTTTCCTCAGGATCGAACTCGAACTCCCAAACACCATTTAAGTTCAACCAGTTCTTTCTCAAACGATCAGGCCTGGGATGCTCCGGCCTTGGGCATTCACCAAATTCATCGATAATGGACTTGATGGGCCTGTAGTCATACAGCTTCCAGTCAGACAAAACCACTTTCCCCCTAAATTTAACGCACAAATAGCGGCAAAAACCGCTTACCAGCCGCTATAGTATCTTAGTATGGGATCGATGTCAATTAAAATAATCAGCAAATACATCTTTGGAAAAGTGCATAACTGCAAGCTTATCATTGTAGTAGAATTATGGGGAATAAAAATGCGGAGGAGGTAATAGGCTGTGCCATTGCAGCGCCTATTACCTCTTGTAACCTACTTTGAATACTGCTCTATCTTTCTCAGAGTTGCTAGGGACATCTTTCTTCGTTCGAGGGCCTGAGCGACTTTAAGTGATAGAATTTCAAACACATCCACTCCAGGGATGTTCTTTTCAACGTAGTCGAACGCGCCTCGCTTCATGCATTCGACCGCATTGGCCACATTACCATATGCAGTAAGAACGATTACTTCGGTAAACACGTCATTCGACAAAGCAGCCTGAAGAACTTCGAGTCCACTGGAAGGCGACTCCATAACCATATCGGTAACTACAATATCATACGGCGGGTTCTTGGTTGATATAGCCTGTATTCCAGCTTCCTGAGAATCTGCAGTATCTACCGAGTACTCTTCACGCTCAAGCCTGCGCTTGACTACCTGTCTTACGGCCTCTTCATCATCGATCACGAGTATTCTGCACATATAAACACCCCTTCGGAATTAATATTTCGTATTTGATATTTGTTATTTAGAAAGGCAGAAGAATACTGAATTTGGCGCCTTTACCGGGCTTGCCGCTTTCAAATATCACGCCGTCGTGGGCATCCACAATGCCTTTCACTATCGATAGACCCAACCCCATACCCTTGGCACGCGACGTATAGAACGGGTCGAAAATCTTTGGTTTTTGATCGGTCTCCACTCCAGGGCCTTTGTCTTCAAAAGTAATCTGAATGTAGTTTCCACCTTGCTTACTGGGTCTGAGCCACTTTTTACTCTTAGCATCAGCCAAACCTGTCGTTNNTACTTTAATCTCGCCTCCCTCAGGCATAAAGTTGACTGAGTTCTCCATCAACTCACTGAAACACCTCTTGAGCTTCTTTGGGTCGGCCATAATGACTGGGAGATTGCGGGCAAGTCTGGTCTTCAGCTTCGTATTGGATCGTTTCGGGAACCCTTCCTCAATAGCTTCTTTTACAAGAGCGTTGATCTCGATTTCCTCGACATCCAACTGAGTCGCCTTCACGAATTCCCTGAACTCGTTCAATATCTCTTCAAGCAAGAAAATGCCCTTCTTAATGCTCTCGGAGAGCTTAAAGGACGCTTTCGTATCAATATTGCTCTGCTGCAGGATATACTCCAGCTCGTTGATGTCACCCTTGACTGCGAAAACTCGATTTCCGATCATATGAGCCGAACGAGCCGACATCTCGCCCCATGCGGCCATTCGTTCTGTTTTGACAAGCTGATCCAAAAGTCTTGCATTGTCCAAAGCAATGCCGAGCTGGACCGATATGGTCGAAAGTGCCCGCTCATCATCCTCAGTAAAGTCATCCGGAAACCACTTATACGGGCTCTTCTTCCTCTGCACTCTCAGCACACCGATTATGCCGCTGTGGCTGTTTATCGGAACAGCCATAAAAGCTCCAACCTCTTTTGACGGCAGTTCCTCGAATCGACCGCGCCATCGCGGGTCTCTTGTAGGGTCCTGCACTCGGACCGGCTGCTGCTGTTCGGCTGTCCAACCGGTTAAGCCTTCACCGACCTCATAGGATGCTTCCCCTATCTTCTTGCTCAACGGTCCGCGTGAAGCGCGCAATATCAGCTTGCTAGTCGCTCGATCATAGAGGAACAGCGAGCAGTCTTCGAATTTTAGGGCCTCTGCCGCTACCTCAATGACTTTCTGCAGTATCGCAGCCATATCGGAGAGGCCGTTAAGCTCTTTACCTATCTGAATCAATGCAGATTCACGCGCGCGAAGCTCCGCAACTGTAATAGCTATCGCCGCAAGGTTCGCAAGACCGAGCAAAACCGACTCATGCCTTTCGTCGAAAGCATCCGTCTTGGTGCTTTCAATATTGATTACGCCACGAGTCCTTCCGTGCTTATCAACCAACGGTACGGCAACTTCGCTGCGAACATCATCAAAATATTTTCTATAATAAGGATCTTTACGCACATCGCGTGAAAGGTATGGCCGGGCGGTAGCAGCTACATGACTAGTGATTCCCCTGCCCGTCCCTTCGGCTACTTTTAGCCTTCCAAGTCTTACTTCTTCAGTCCAACTTGTCCCCGCCGTATATCTGACATCCAGTTCTCCTCGCTCATGGTCTGCCGTCGCGAGGAACCCCCGGTCTGCATTACAGACCACAACAGCCTCCTCGATGATATACTGCAAAATCTCATCAATAGATTCACTTGTTGCTACAAGCTGGCTTACTCTGGAAAACAGAGTCGGATCGGCTGTCGGACCGCATATTCCTTGATCTATGTTCATAGCTTTCACTCTCAAGAGAAGTATAGCAGAACTGGCTATGCGAATACAATTCGGGTGGTGTATGAAAGGGGGTAGGAATGTGCCATAGATGGAATTGTTCCACCAGGTTTACGCTTACCGGGGGGATAGCTTCAGCCTGGTGGAACAACATATAAATCTCTCAAGCTTTTTGCAAATCTCTTATCCTCGTTTTCTACGCATGGCAAAGAAAGCTGGAATTCCCAAAAAGAAGTGTGCATAGACTTGCTGGCTCCTGCACACTACATCACATGTAGCATGACGCTGTAATCTCATTTTTTTGTTATAATCTTTCTAATTGAAGGAAGCAACTAAACGTGCCAGGAGAGAGAATATGTGTGGTATTGTCGGATATATCGGTAAACAGGAAGCCTGCCCTATTTTAGTCGATGGACTGAAGAGGCTGGAATATAGAGGATACGACTCGGCTGGGGTAGCCG
>DJHI01000301.1:7872-9355 GCA_002431715.1 Armatimonadetes bacterium UBA5829 | reverse complement strand
AATGGCAATGGCATAGATGTGCGTAAAAGTGTCGGCAAACTAAAGGCACTGGAGAATGCACTGCAGGATTGTGCTCCAATCGGCACATGCGGTATCGGCCACACAAGGTGGGCAACGCATGGACGGCCTTCGGATGAAAACGCTCACCCCCACTCCGACTGCACCGGCAAAATAATAGTTGTTCATAACGGCATAATTGAAAATTATCAGGAACTAAAAAAGAAGCTTGTTGCGGAAGGGCACACATTTAAATCAGAGACTGATACAGAAGTTGCAGCTCACCTGATCGAGAGCTTCTACAAAGATGACCTGTNNAGGTTGAAGCCGTCAGACTATCTGCCAGGGAACTGGAAGGCTCTTTTGCGCTTGTCGTAATGGCCAGCGATAAGCCTGACCTGCTGGTAGCAGCTCGAAGGCACAGCCCACTTGTAATCGGCTTGGGAGATGGAGAGAATTTCCTGGCTTCTGATGTCTCCGCTTTTCTAAAACACACGCGTAATGCGTTATTCGCAGACGACGATAATATCGTGATTATCAGTCGCCATGGCACTCAAACAATCGATCTGGACGGCAACCCTGTGGAAAAACAGGCCGTTCAGGTAGACTGGGACGCCGCAATGGCTGAGCGTGGTGGTTATGAGCATTTTATGCTCAAAGAGATTCATGAGCAACCCAGAGCCTTGCGCGAAACCATGAGAGGCCGTCTCTCTCCTGATAAAGACAGAATTGAGCTTCCGGGAATAAACCTCACCGACGATGAGATACGAAACATAGACCGCATTGTCATGATCGCCTGCGGCACTGCTTATCATGCATCTCTTGCCGGTAAGTATGCAATAGAAAGCCTCTGCCGAATCCCTGTTGAAGTAGATTTCGCAAGTGAACTTAGATATAGAGACCCTATAGTGGACGATAAAACCCTGGGAATAGTAATCAGCCAGTCTGGTGAAACACTGGATACTATCGTCGGAATGCGTGAGGCAAAGGCAAAAGGCGCAAAAGTGATTGCCATTACCAATGTGGTCGGAAGTATGGCCGCACGGGAGGCCGATGGTGTTCTTTATACCTATGCCGGCCCTGAGATAGCTGTCGCAAGCACCAAGGCATATACGACTCAGCTTATGGTGCTATATCTCATCGCGCTGTATTTTGCTCAAATAAGGAATAGCATTGAGGGAAAATATGCATCCGAACTGCGTAATGCTCTATGGGAACTTCCCGGCCAGGCGGATCTGATTCTAAATGATTATCAGGATATCATAAGCGCCGCCAGTCGCTATTATTGCTTCAATGGTTTCCTATACATGGCTCGTGGAATCAACCTTGCCAGCGCGCTCGAAGGCGCACTAAAGGTAAAAGAAATCTCATATATGCATGCAGAGGGTTACGCAGCAGGTGAGATGAAACACGGCCCAATTGCAATGATTGATCCAACATTTGCTACAATTGCAATTGCAGTAAAATCCAACACTTACGACAAGAA
>DJHI01000301.1:0-7816 GCA_002431715.1 Armatimonadetes bacterium UBA5829 | reverse complement strand
CCCAGAAACCTCTGAATTATTTTCTCCCGTATTGGTGGCTATTCCTCTTCAATTGATGGCCTATTTTGTGGCCTACAGCCGCTGCCCTGCAATCGACCAGCCGAGAAATTTGGCGAAGACAGTCACGGTAGAGTAAAATATGGGTTCCGGGTTACTTTCCCGGAACCTGTTTATTTTCTTATCCCAAATAAAGTATCTTCACATCCGCTGACTCTCCTCATGAGTAAGTTCATACTCAAGTATCTCCGTGCGTCTGTTCCATGTAACCCTGTGATAACAGTGACATAGAGCCGATAATTCCTAATGCAAGAATTACGCCTGGTCGGTGCCATGGTTGGACTAGATAGATGAATAAATTTGTTAGCTATATGACTTTTAAAACCGCAATGATATCCTCCATATTGATTGGATTGTTCTTCTTATCGATGATAACCCCAGCAGTTGCATATAAAGATTGTGTTGTCGCAAAAAACACGATGGATCTATCCACAATGAGTCTGGAAGACCTCATGAATATAGAGGTTACCTCTGCTTCAAAAAAACCAGAAAAAGTGGCGGATGCTCCTGCATCCGTATATGTGATAACCCATGAAGATATAAAACGATATGGCTATCGAACAATTACGCAGGCACTGCAGCGAATAGTGGGCTTTTATGCGTCTTCTGATCGCAATTACGATTATGTTGGCGTTCGTGGATATGCAAGACCTGGAGATTACAATACTCGAGTATTGCTTCTGATCGATGGGCTTAGAGTAAATGATCCGCTGTACAACAGCTCACCGACAGGAGATGATTTGAGCCTGGATATCCGCAGTATCGAGCGAATAGAGATAGTCAAAGGCCCGGGATCCGCATTATGGGGAACAAATGCAATGCTGGCGGTAGTGAATATTATCACTCGAAAAGCATCCGATATCAACGGAGGCAGCTTCGCTCAGGAATATGGGTCAGATAGCACGAAGACATCATTTTTCGAATACGGAACACCGAACACGAGCGATTTTCAATTCGCAGGAAGCTTAACAACCACGGATTCTGCCGGTGAAGAACATATCGATTTTCACGATATTAATGAGACTGCGACAAATGTAGACGGCTCGACGGCAAGCCATTGTTACTTTACGGCTTCTTATAAGGGATTCAATTTTTTCATGACGAGTGGAAAGTTTGATAAGAATGTTCCCACAGGCTCATTTGACGTCGTTTTCAATGATTCGCGCAACAAAACCGAGGACAAGAAAACAATCGCCGCGCTGAGTTTCGAGCATATAGTTTCACCTAAGCATAATGGCAATTTTTTCGCCAGGCTCTTCTCAAACAGCTATGATTACAGCGGAAACTATGTCTACGATATTCAAGATGTCCAGCGTGATATGGAAGACCCAAACGGGACAATAATGAATGACAACGGTTCCGCTAAATGGTGGGGTGGAGAGATCAGGTATTCGGCAGATATGACATCCAAATTGTCATATGTTTCCGGACTGGAATACACAAAAGTTAATAAGCTGCATATTGGGAATTACGTTGAAAATCCATTTGATTTGACCAATCTTGATGCCAACAGCACAAACACTACTTTTTCATATTACCTGCAGAGCAGCTATGACATATCGGACTCACTGAGATTAATTACAGGCGCACGTATGGATGATTATTCGACATATGGAGTCAAATGGAGCCCGCGAGGAGCTTTCATAAAGAAATTGGATGATACATCCACCCTGAAGCTGCTATGGGGAAAAGCCTTTAGAGCTCCCGATGGATACGAATACAATTATACGCAAGCAATAACCGGCATGCCTGACCCGGGCTTGAGTTCCGAAGAGATAACAACAGCAGAATTGGTATGGGATAAAGTGCTGGGAAGTCATGCTCGTTTGGTAAACAGTGTCTATAGGTTCGATCTAAAGAACATAATTACGCAAGTTGAAGATGTGCAGTTTGAAAATTCAGGGACTGTGCGGAGTGTAGGAATTGAATCGCAACTGGATTACATCCTCGAAGATGGTTCGACCGCATATTTTAACGTGAGTTTCCTAAACACTGAAGATACTCATACTGACCAGCAGGTCACGAACTCACCAAAATTCATCATGGGTGCTGGTATATCACTCCCAATATTCTCTGAAAGGCTTTATTTTACCCCAAGCGTTCAGTTAATCGGTTCCCGGAAGACACTAAATGGCGATACCATTGGCTCATCTGCAGTGACAAATGTTACTGTAACAAAGGGAAATATCCACAGCAAATGGGATCTCTCTCTCAGCGTCTATAACCTTTTTGATAAATATGTTGAAACCCCAGGCGCATATGAGCACCCTGAAGACCGTATCCCACAGGTCGGCAGACAATTTCTCATAGAGACCGCCTATCACTTCTGAGAGCTTGACAGGTAAAGCTAAGCGTGTTAGCCTGAATCAATCGATTTGGAGGATAAATCGGTGCGCACGTTAATATTATTCTTGTCATTATTAATCATAGAGGCAGTATTTCCGGGAAATCTGGATGCGGCCATAGATACTAATACTCTTCGTATTGGCTTAACTCGCTATAATAGCTCATCTCTAAAGATAAACTCAAAATCGGGATGCACAATCACTGCCAATGCTGAAAAGCTATTATCCGGCAAGGGTTGTTTCACTTATGAGTTAAGTGCATCTGAGATATCGATAAAGACCGATTTCCATAGTCCGATTTTGACATCCGCCACAATCAGAATTACACCGAACAACCCAGGTGAGTTGCTGTCGATTAGTTCTTCCGCTGCAGATGAAAACGGGTACCGTGGTGCAATCGAAATCAGTTCATGCAGTGGAAGTCTGATTGTCGTTAATATAGTTGATGTTGAGGATTATCTTATCGGTGTTCTTCCAAAGGAGATTGGTGAATCATCCCCACAAGAGGCACTTCGCGCCCAGGCTATTACTGCCAGGACATACGCTCTCGCAAATCTTAACAAGCATAAATCTCAAGGGTTCGATCTGTGCGACTGCACTCACTGCCAGACGTATGCCGGCGCAAACTGCGAAAAACCCAGGTGCTCGCAAGCCGTATTGGATACCAGGGGAATGGTGATAACATATAATGGACAGCCTGCGGAGGTTATGTATTCAACCGATTGCGGCGGATCGACAGTCAATTATAAAGACACTCGTCCCGATTTCCCTTATTTATGCTCCGTTGAAGACCCGGATGATATACCTCATATAGCGTGGGAACAGTCTTATACGTTAACAGATGTGGAAGCTAAGCTTGTTACAGCCGGTGTAAAAGAGGCAGATGGTTTACAGAATATCAGCATCACAAAAAAAGGCTTAGCCGACAGACCAGTTGAAATTACTATTGCTGGATCTTCAACGACGACAATTACGCCAGGCAAAATTCGATCCGCACTTGGGCTAAAGAGCACCATGTTTTCTATCGAGACCAATAGTGATGGAATGGTTGTTTTTAAGGGCAAAGGAGCTGGACACGGAATAGGATTATGCCAAACGGGTGCTAAAGCCCTTGCCGGTCCAAAATACAACTATACATGTGAGCAGATTCTTGCACACTACTTCCCCGATACACAAATTTTTAATTTACCAGCAGGTAATCCAAAGGTTATTATAATGCAGTCGAAGATTGTCAAGGTTGGCAAAGTACCTGAAAGACCAGTTAAAGAAAAGCAAAAAACATATCCGACAGATAAAGGTGTTTTTGAAGTCAGGCTTCATGATCCTGATCGGCTTTGAGCCTAAGGGCTGCCGCATATACCTGCCGTTTCGGCAGCTTATACTCTACCATTACACGCCGAACCGCATCCCTCTCTGATTCACCGGAATCCATCAACTGCCTGAGCCTTGTTTCCATGCTGATATGTTCTTCCTCCTGCAAGGCTTCATCAGCCGATGCGCCGCCGAGAATAATCACAAACTCGCCTCGTGGCTTATTTTGCTTGAAGTGATCGATGGCATTGCAGACACTGCCGCGGAAGGTCTCCTCAAACATCTTGGTTGCCTCACGTATTATGGCAACCGATCTGTCACCCAGTTCGCCGTATATGGATTCAAGTGTCTTTAGCAGTCTGAGAGGTGACTCATAGAGACATATAGTCCTCGTATCCCGTTTGATGCTCTGAAAAAACGCCTTTCTCTCGCTGTCTTTTCTGGGTGGAAATCCGTCGAAAGCAAAGTGAGCAGTTGGGAGGCCCGAAACAACAAGTGCTGATATGACCGCAGTAGGCCCTGGAACTGATTCCACTTTTACGCCCTCACCAATGCAAAAAGCGATAAGCTCATGACCAGGGTCGGATATACCTGGTGTGCCCGGATCGGAGACCAGGGCGACATTCTTTCCATCAAGAAGCATATCGAGTATTTGTTCCGATTTCTGCGCCTTTGAATGCTGATGATATGAGATAAGTGGAGTGTGGATATCGAAATGGCTCAAGAGTTTTTTTGTGACACGAGTGTCTTCAGCGGCAATAACATCGGCCTCTTTGAGAATACGCAGTGCTCTTAGAGTAATGTCTTCAAGGTTTCCTATTGGTGTTGCGACTATGTAGAGTGTTCCATTCATAGAGTAGGTTATATTTTACTGGTTATAGGCAACAGGCAACAGTATGTACTGTTGCCTGTTAATCTTATTACAGTTTTACTTTGCTCTTATTTTGCGGCTTTTGAAGGCTTGGGAGCTGTTCTCTTCTGCTCAGCCTCCATAGCTTTTGCCTTCTTATCATATTCATCAAGCCACTTCTGCTCAGAGGCGACCAATGCAGGCATCTTTAGTATCTGATACTTAGTCACCAACTGCTGGTGGATTCCTCTATCATTCCTTGCCTGCTCGCTGGCTGCCTTATACTGCTCCACTACCTTGGCAATGGAAACCGACTTCTGCGCCGGCTTCTCCTTCTCACTCTGAGCAAGAATCATATCTCCAAGGAGCAGTCTAAGATCAGCGCTCTCAACGGACGCATTGTCACCTTCAAGCATCGGATAAAGCAAATCCAGTCCGTCTTTCACATTGCCGCTCTGATAAAGCAGTTGAGCCAGTTTAGTGCTTATGATCTGATTTTCAAGTCTGTTTTTGCGAGCTTTCTTAAGAGAGGTAATGGCTTTTGTTGTATATGTCTTCACCTTTGCAGGATCATTATAAGCCATCTGCGCCTGCGCTAGCTGCCAGTAGGCCAGAAGCTCAGGATCTTTGACATCCACTTTCTGATCCTTCTGCATCTGAAGCTGCAGTGCAATCAGTGCATTCATTCTGCGATCGTCCGCTATCGTCTTTCGTCTTTCCGACATGGTTTTCTTATTCATTGTCGCAGGCGGCTTAGGCGTTACACTTTCAAGCTTGATAATGTATGTTCCGGCATCTGTCTCAATCGGAGAAGATACCCCACCCGGCTTGAGCTTTTCTATTGCCTCGCGAACTTCCGTCGGATACATATATCTGAAGTCAAATGAGTATATGGACGACCCCTCAGTGCTGGCCATAGGACCCTGTGCATATTCTTTTGCGAGCTTCGCGAAATCGGCTCCGCCTCTAATCTCGCTCATAATCTTTTCAGCGCGTGTCTTCAACTGCTGATCAGGCATCGAGCCCTTCTGAAGGACGATCTGGCGAACGTTATACATATTATAGCTGTTTGTAACATCCTGATCGGAAACCGCTTTAGTCTTTTGCTCGATCTTCTTTTGAATGCCCTGATATGCAATCTGAGCCCGAACTTCATCCTCAGGGACTTGCGCGCGGACTGAACTCTCAATATCCTTTACAGACCGTCCTACGCTTGCAAGAGCTTCCTTATATTTTCTATCACTTCTGGGATCGATTTTTCTCTCGGCTTTGGTTAAATCATTGCCCATAATGGATTCGCGGTTCTGATTTAGAACTTGAACCACCTGTTTGTCGATTGCTTCATTGACTGCACGCTTGCTTATATCGACATCCATTTTTTCGGCAGTGCTGAGTATCAGACGGCTCTGGACCATCCGGCTGAAGATCATAGCTCTATAGTCAGCCAGTTGAAGAGGAGAGCGAATACCCTGATCACGTGCTTGCTCACTTGTTCTTTCCCAAACGCCTTCAAAGTCTCCACGCGTGATTTCATAGCCATTTACAGTAGCAACGACCTCGTTGCCGCCTTTTGACCCCTGAATTCTCCCGCCACCGGGCATAGAGCTAAAAGCAAAAATCGCACCAATAATGAAAACTCCAGCTATACCGGCCATTAGCCATTTGAGATGCTGGCCAAACTCAGTTCTTATACGATAAATACTCATTTAGAGACAGTCCTCCGTATGTACCTATCAAAAGTACATATTTAATCTTACAGAACCACCATTCCGATGTCAAGAAAAGTAAACATCCAGAGATGCCTGCGTATTGTCTTCTTACCTTTTGAATTTCGATTCTGCTATAAGGCGCTTCAGTTCCTTCTCAAAGACCTGACTGTCGAGTGGAAGAGTAACGGTTGAATCTGTGAGCGATGAGTACAGCATCGCGTTGGCAAGCTCGACCGATTTTATTCCTTCCTCAGCATCGGCGACAAGCGGAGTGCTGTCCAGGATCGCATCAACGAATTTCTGAGTCACTTCAGAGTGAAGACCGCCCTTGCCACTTACTGGAATGTCTACGTTCCAAACAGGCGGAAACACGATACCGCCCTCAGCCGTCCTGCTGAACTTAGTCGTCTCGATTTCATTTCGAGTAAACTTCAGACTTCCATCCTCGATAACGACTTTTCCTCGCTCACAGGCAACCTCGAGGCGGTTCGTTCCGGGAAACTCTCCTGTAGAAGTGATAAGCACGCCGGTAGCTTTATTAGGATATTCCATATAAGCGGTCACTTCGTCTTCAACTTCGATATTATGCCGCACCCCAAACCCGCAGAACGCGCGTACCTTGCTCGGCATGCCAAAGAAATACTGCCAAAGGTCGAGGTAATGAGGACACTGGTTCATCAATACTCCGCCGCCTTCACCTGCCCATGTGCCTCTCCATCCGCCGCTTGCATAATATTCCTCAGTGCGGAACCAGTTGGTACATATCCAGTTTATGCGCATGATTTCGCCGAGTTCCCCACTGTCGATGAGTTGCTTCATTTTTTTCCAGCAATCAACCGTGCGGAGATTGTACATTACTCCGAATATCTGTTTCGGGTTTTTGTGGGCAGCAATAAGACGCTCGCAATCGGCCTTATGGACGGAAATAGGTTTTTCTATCAGAACATGCAGCCCATTTTCCAAAGCGTCTATTCCTATGGCAGTGTGAGCATAATGCGGGGTAGCAATTAGAACAGCATCGACCTCTCCTGATCGAATCAAATCCTCGCTGCTCGTGAATGTCTTGATGTCTGAATACTTCTCTAGCCGTGTCGGATCGACATCACAAACGGCTGTAAGTTCGCACCGCTTTACATCTCCAGCGCGCAGGTAGCTTGCGTGACGATTACTGATTAAACCCAAGCCTATAAGGCCGAATCGAACGCTCTTACTCATGATCTTCCTTCCCTTTGTTGCTGAACCATAGAATGCTTAATCACACTATGGCTGAATGCCTTCTGAGAATTATTCAACGAGCGTACTTCGTATGTAATCGAAGCTGATTTTTAACGATTCAAATGGATCGCCCGCACAAACATCCTGCTCGACTATAAACCACTCGCATCCTGATTCTTCAGCGGCATGAATTATCTCCGGCCAGTTAAGATTACCATTTCCGATTTCGGCGTAGGCAATGCTGTTCTCGGATGTAATGGCAAAATCTTTCATATGTAAAAGTGGAAGCCTGCCATAAAGCTTTCTGCACCAGTCGGCAGGGTCCCCTC
>DJHI01000028.1:12848-13268 GCA_002431715.1 Armatimonadetes bacterium UBA5829 | reverse complement strand
GCAGCCTCATATCCACGTCTCCGACTCCTCTTGCGCCCTCGGCAATGGCTTCGGCTAAAGCGCGAGTGTTGCCGTATCTGGAGTAGAATGCTATCAATACATTAGTCTGCATATGTTTCCCCCTGTGGTTTAATAGCTGAGGTTATAATACCACCACCTGCGGAAGAGTAAACAAAAGTCGAATAAAAAATGCTCATATATCCGATATTCGTCAGTTGAAGGTGCTTAGGTGTTGAGTGTTTGGGTGTTTCGGGACTTTAGTCCNNGGACCCAACTCCCGATACACCAGACGCCAAAGAGAAATTGCCCGGTATTCGCTAGTTCTTGCGCGGTTTTAGTCAGTTCAACCAGGAGGAATCCCGCCGCGGTTTTGTAAGCGGTAATTGAGCCGGCCAATACCGGCAATGCAAGAAATAAAAG
>DJHI01000028.1:11351-12804 GCA_002431715.1 Armatimonadetes bacterium UBA5829 | reverse complement strand
GGTGTTTCGGGACTTTAGTCCCGAAACAGTAAGTATGGTATCGGGACCCAACTCCCGATACACCAAGGTAGAAAAAGTAATAAGGGGAAATTAAGAAATTGGCAAAGATAGCATTTATCGGGGCAGGCAGTTTTTTATTCACCAGAGGTCTAGTGCGGGATATTCTCACCTTCCCCGCTCTATCCGGCAGCACCATAGCGCTCATGGATATCGATAAAGAGCGGTTGGATTTCATCAAGACCGGCATAGACAATATAGTCGCTGCGGGCAATTACCCGGCCAGGGTCATAGCGACCATGGATCGAGCCGAAGCGCTCAAGGACGCCGATGGTGTAGTTATCACCATCCTGCAGGGCGGGGTCAATGTCTTCCGAAACGACGTAGAGATTCCGATGAAGTATGGAATCGATATCAACGTCGGCGACACGCGCGGGCCGTCGGGCATTTTCAGAGCGTTGAGAACCATTCCGGTGATGCTGGATATATGCAGGGACATCGAGAGATATTGCCCGAACGCGATTGTGCTCAACTATACCAACCCTATGGCGATGCTCTGCCGCGCCATGCAATCTCAGACGAATCTCACCGTGACGGGCCTATGCCACAGCGTTCAGCACCTTGTTTCAATATTGTCGAGATGGATCGGGGCATCGGAAGAGGAATGCACATATCGATGCGCCGGATTAAATCACCAGGCCTGGTATCTCGATTTCAAATGGAAGGGCAAAGACGCATATCCGCTTGTTCGAGAGGCATTGAAAAATCCTGAAATATACGACGAGGAAAAGGTTCGCAATGAGATGTTCCTGCACCTCGGCTATTATGTCACCGAATCGAGCGGCCACAGCTCCGAATACGTGGCATGGTTCCGCAAAAGGCCCGATCTTATAGAGAAATATTGCTCCTCCGGCATAGGAAACTTTGGCCAGCACGCTATGATAGTAAACAGATACGCGGAGGTCGAAAAGACCTGGCGTGATAATACAAAAAAGGAACTCGAGCAGCCGGCAGACCTTATAAGAGGCAACGAGTATGCCGCCAGCATCTTTAACGCGACTATCGGCGACGGCGACCTTTTCGAGTTCAACGGCAATGTCCGCAACTTCGGCCTTATCGACAATCTGCCCGAAGGCTGCTGCGTTGAGGTCCCGGTGCTGGCATCGAAGCGTGGAATCGACCCCATGCACGTCGGGCCACTGCCTTCTCAGCTTGCTTTGCTTAATAACATAACCGCAAGATGTGAGGAGTTGGCCGTGGAAGGATGCCTCGCGGGAGACCCGACTATGATCTTCCATGCTATCCTCTTCGACCCTCTTACCTCCGCGGTCTTGAGCATGCAGGAGATCAAAAACATGGTCGACGAGATGTTCGAGGCCAATAAAGACTGGCTGCCTCAGTTCAAGCATTTGAAGTAGAGATGCCATTCGGCGATTTCGGGACGAGGGCGTCCCGA
>DJHI01000028.1:9255-11281 GCA_002431715.1 Armatimonadetes bacterium UBA5829 | reverse complement strand
TCCCGAAACGTACGGTTCGTATCGGGGCCCAACTCCCGATACACCAAAGCGTAGTGCAGTCATAAAAAAGCAGATTCCTCACTACGTTCGGAATGACATTCCTGTAGGATTGAACTGTATCCCAGAGCTGATACCATTTGACAGGGCTTCCCAGGTATGATAATCTTCGTTGCGGTATGAATATATTGCTTTTAAGCCGGGGTTAATAATGCCAACCTACGAATATGGAAGAATAAAAAAACTTGCAGCTAGCCTGGAGAAACATTGTATCCCACGGGATGTTGTCGGCAAGATAATGGCGGCGGAGATCTCATCAAGAAAGGAGACAAACCCGAGAAGAAAGCTGAGTGGTTGAGCGGCGCTATGGACCGCATGGACTCCCTGCTAGATGAGAAGACCCGCTGTATTGTCCGTGAAGCCTGCGCATGTTGCCTGGGTGGCAAACGCCTTGAGATAAGCAAGAAGATCGCAAAAGAGAATCCGAATCTGGAAGACGCCATCAAAGCTGCCAATGAAACCCCGTATGTATTTGGGCACGGTGTGAGCCGGCAGCAGGATGGAAGCATACTTGTTAGCTTCGAAGAAGACGGCAAAGACAGCTATTGCTGTGTGTGTCTCCCCAAAGCGAAGGAGGCCGTATCTATCACCTACTGCTATTGCTGCGGTGGGCACATCAAGCACCACTTGCAGGTCGCGCTGAATCGCAAGCTTTCGTGTACGGCCGTAGATACGGCACTGGCTAGTGGTGGAAGATCTCCCTGCAAGTTTGCATTCACAATAGTGGAGTAGCATGAAAATGGGACATGGAAAGAGGACGGAGCGCTTTTCCGATCCTTTGGACTTGAGAGAAAACCGCCGTCACATTTTGCGGAGGTAATGTTTTCTTCACCAAACAACCGAAAACAAGAATTCTCTCGACCAAGAGACGTATCGGGACTAAAGTCCCGATACACCAAAAAGACTTCAAAAAGGCAGAGCATGTTTTCAATTGCTCTGCCTTGGTTTTATAGGCTTCCTAGCCGGACTCATTACGAGCTTTTTATCTCAAGCTTATTTACACACAGGCTAATGAGATGCGGAATTTAGACCATTGCTATTATCGACCGATTCGCTTTGCGCCTGCCCGGCATCGCACTGCTTCGGCATTTTCTTAACAATCTTCGCGTAAGGATCATTGCTGACGATGTCGTATGCCATCTTCTTAAGGTCCATCTGATACCCTGTTTCCCATTTGCACTGACGAACATCGACCTGATATATAGTGGCCAGCCATATGAGTTGGGAAAGAACAAGAGGCATTCGACCGATATGAGCGCCCTTGTCATTAAAGAAGGACTCGACCGTATCATTATCCGATGTTTTGACAACCTGCTTGATTTCCGGGATTTCACCTGCCTTGAACTTTTTATACAGCTCAGCAACACCCTTTCCGTGGGGAATGACAAATATAGTATTATCGGGGTATTTCTTACGTAGGGTGTCTACGAGCTGTCGCACCGGTATTTCAAACTGTGTGCGGTAGAAATCGCTAAACTGCTGTGGATCTACATCAAATAACGGCCCCCAAGGGATGGCAATGGCAATCATGATGTTGGGATTATATTGACGGGCATAGTCGATCCACTTGCAGTAGTCCTCCAGATTGCATCCTGATATATGGTGATGAGGAAAGCAGAGGAGGTCTATATCTCCCGATGCAAGAGTGGACCAGACCTCATCATCCTTCGGCAGGTTGTCCCAGAGCCAGCCGGGCGTGCCTTTGGTTGCACCGGCTTTACGCAGCACCTGTTTGTGGTCCGGAAACCCTGAGGCCACCGCGACTTGATCAAAAGTCTCTGCTATCGGATAAAAGAAACTGTGCCCCATGAATACACAACGATAACCGTTCGTCCTCTCACAGGACTGAAGCCCTTGAGACTCCGCGCCGTAAAGCGCTGTGGGAAGCAATACACCCATAGACAGAGTAACAACTGCCAGAAAAATTGTCATCTTGCGGATGTTCATATGATCCTCCATATAAATTGAT
>DJHI01000028.1:260-9207 GCA_002431715.1 Armatimonadetes bacterium UBA5829 | reverse complement strand
TCCCGAAACGTACGGTTCGTATTGGGACCCAACTCCCAATACATCAAAAGCAACCAAAGATCATTATCTGCTGCCTGTCTTAGGTTATTTGCCTGCGGCACGGCTTCCTTCTTCAAGTCTCATCTTCCACCGCTTGCGTTCCTGGTTCAGCGAACGTCGGTTCCATCCATCAGTCAAGTCATGATTTTCCTGATGATCTATGTCCTGGTACCAGCCGCATCTAGTGCAGTAGTCCAATCCATCAGTCTTGTCGAATGCGTTCTTGAGCCCGCATACCGGACATGTTGTGGGCAGGTCATCTGGTTCCTCCTCTTCGTTTGGAGCCGGTATTCGGCAGGCAGCAATAGCCTTATCAAACCATTCGTTTCCCTCACATCCCTTCTTAAGCTCAACCAGTTCCAAATAAAGCCTTGTTTCTCCCATTTCCATAGCTGCTTCAAAAGCCAAATCCCAATAATTTCCCTTTGCTTCCGCAATTGCTCTGATTTCGCGGATCAGCGGTTCTATCACCCGTTGGTCGCCGCGTTGAGCAAGACCTCGTAAAGCCTCACCACGAACCTCCGACTCTTCATCATCCGTGCGGTGCAGGAGTGCTTCACGAATCTCTGGAGAATCCATGTCATCCATCTGACCAACGTAGAAGGTAATCCAGTTGCGCACATCCGCATCGCAGTCATCCATTAATTTTATAAGAGTTGAAACCGAAGATTCCTCTCGCCGCCATCCCAAGCCGTGAACTACGGCATAACGCACATCTTCATCGGGATGTCGATGTAGTTCCACAAGCCGTGCCATAGCCCGTGGGTCCTCCAAATGTCCTTCGGCATGCGCTGCAGATAAAATCACATAAACGTCAGTATCCGTCATGAGCACATCCAGAACGATGTCTTTTGCAGCAGCCTGGAGTGCCTTATCGACTGGTCTTAGTTGCGCAAGCATATTAACACCAAGAATTCGTTCTCGCGAACAGGTGCTGCTGCACAGTTCGCCGGCTTTAGCAGTGATCTCCTGAGCATCTTTGTGCCATAAGGCCGAAACTGCGTCCCAATATTCGTCACTTTCCGGGTCCAGATCCAACGCAATCTTGATGATATCCGATATTGAGTTGTTATCGAACTCTGTGTTCATTGCTGTTTCCTATTTCGAATACCGTCATTTGCGTAGACGCCTCGGCTTTCGGTGTTTCGGGACTTTAGTCCCGAAACGATCCACCTAATTATCATCTTCCCGACTCTCCAGCAGCATCCCAATCCTCGCCATAAGCAGCGCATCGCCTGAGTGAGAGACAAATTCCCTATCGCCCTGCTCGTTTCTTTTGATAAAGATTCGTATAAACGGCCTCGGGTCATTCTCCATTGATTTCAGGGCCTCATCGATCACCTTCTGCTTGGCTGATTCATCTTTATCGAGGAAAAGGTGGCAATCTGCAAGCTTTACGACTCCAAGAAAGCCCTTGGTGCAGCCGACTTGCAACGATAGAGTTGTTCCATTTTACGAGTAGCACGACATCAGATAGCTGCGCATCCTGACTGACCGTAGAAGCAAATAGTGCGGCAATCACAAGCAGCACGAGTATGAACTCTATTTAGCCGCTGAAGACATCAGGCATATTCGAGAGGTTCAACCAGACCGTTCAGAACGAGTTCTACTACGTAGCGTGCAGAAAGAAAATCTACTCGTCGATTGAGCAGTTGCAAGAAGATCTGGATATCTGGTTAAAAGAGTACAATGAGAGACGTCCATACCACTGGTAAGCACTGCTATGGAAAAAACGCCAATGCAGACCTTTATGGATACATACACACAGCAAAAGAAAAAATGCTGGACAGATAGTTCCTGCCAGCATCTCTATAGTGTCAGAGCAAGTTCCGTTCAGAACAATCGAGTCAGCCTTATTTGATTACTCATTGCCTGGAACAATCATGGCTATATTATCCTTCTGGGTCCAGAATTCGTATCCTCTACTAGGCGTGAACCATGTGTGATCTGCGAGATCATCATAGCTAACAGAAAAGCCACCTTGAAGAACAGGATCAAAACCATTCATATAGGAATTGCACCAGCCGCTCAAAGCAGCTTGGCTCCAGTTCTTGATTTGCTTTCCGTCAGTAAACAAAATCCTGTCTCCAGTGTAGCCACCACTATCCGCTAGAGTCAAATGATTAAACGGATGTCCTACAAGATGATAGCCTCCACCTGATGGCGGATCTACATAGCTATCAAGTTGATTGCCCGGCAAAGAAATTGCAACATCCGTCTTTTCATTTTGGAGATTAGGTAATCCGTCTGGATAACCGACATAGCTTAGTGTGGCTGATGAATCCAAAAACAATTGATAGCCTGCTCCCGTTTGCATATTGCCAAAAATCGTGGGATCAATATCATCATAGCTAGTTCCTCCTTGAGATACAGGATCAAATCCGTAAAGCCGATTGTATACATAGGTTGGATCAAAAACGGATGATGGATCCGGATCATATGGAACAAGAGGTATGCTCAAATAATCCCAACCGGCGTAGAGATCGAATGTTGCCGTTGCTCCCTGTTGTGACTGGACACATATATCTCCTTGGCATCGCGATCGAAGTAATCTTTGAAGCAAATTTCCAGATAAATAACATGAACTAGCGCCTACTACTGTAACTTGATCATCAACCTGAGGTAAACTGACACCTTGCGGCGCCGTAACGCGTATACCGATATGACCAGAGCCATCATCGATATCCGACCCATCATTTATGTAGAAAATATTATTTGNNCTGTGGAATCAACATAGGTAACAAGCCCATAGGCTTTGATCAGCAAACCTATGTTGTTCCAGCCATAGGTATCGTAAGTTCCACGTTGACCAGATCCAGAGCCGGAATCGTAATCCAAATCTCCTCCACCCATAGTCCTGTTTGTTACTGCAAGCGGCTTGGCTGTAGAAGTGCCTGTCACCGATATTGCAGAGACATCGATGTATCGCTCGTAGTTACCATCAGTGCGTATTCTTCCTACACAGTTTACCTTGTCTCCAACCGAGAGTCCATGGCTTGACTTAACAGCTAGGATCCCTGAAACTCTATCCTCCGACTGGATATAGAACGAGTCACCGAATACTGCAGCAACAGCCATACCATCATCAGCAACCAAGGAGCCATCCGCATAACATTTCGCATACCCTATACCTTCTGCTGATACAAGACATTCATCAGCTCCAATATCGACAATACCACCAAAGATACGTGCGTCACCTTCCCAATCGACAGTAGCACCTTGGGCATAATTGTTGGAACCGGCATTTATGCAAGGTGACGTTCGAAGCAAGTGACAGTCGTTTGCCACAAGATCAGTAAATAGTGGATCAGCAGAAATATCTGTTTGATCGGGCACGACTCCTGTGTAGTTACTGGTTCCGTTGTCATAGACATCATTATTTTGCAAGGTGTAATTGTTGTTTCCGATATTTTCAATGCCAGAAGAATTAGATGCAAATATGTTGTTGGCTAGAACGACACCATCAGTTGCAGGAACGGAGCCGTCGGCCTCGAAATACAAACCGCCTCCAGAGTCAGCCTGATTATCTACAATGGTGTTGTTAATGATGTCGCAGCCTTGATCAATATAAATACCACCGCCGGTTGAAGCAGAATTGCCGGAAATAATATTACCTTGAATCAGCACTCTATTGCCGCCGTTGCCCCATATACAATAGATGCCGCCGGCGATTCCTCCACTGGCTGTGGCTGTATTGTCACTGATAACATTGTCCCTGATAGTGGGCCAACTCCACCAGCAAGAAATACCGGCTCCATGTCCACTGTTGGCCCCTTCTGCGATGCATGTATTGTCAGTGATAATGTTGTGTGCAATATCACAACTAGTGCAGTAGCCATTTATACCACCACCAAATTGTGCGCTGCCATTTGTAATTGTGAAACCGTCAATGGCGTTGGTGCCTGCGTAGCCTGGAGATGCATATACTACTGTCCCTTGCTGCTGGCCATTAAGTGTTGTGGTGTGTGATTGCCAGTCTCGGGAATCACGTAGAGACTCAGTTCCATCAAATCCACCATAAATGCGAATGTAAGGCGGCAAAATTAGTGTTTCATTGTAAGTGCCTTCTGCAACCCATACTTCGCCACCGGAACTCAGTATTGAATTCATTGCTGCAGAGATAGAGGCTTTGGAAAGAGCCCAAGTTGAACCATCATTGCTATCGTTACCTCCACAGCTCACACGTACTATTTGGGCTGAAGAAGTCGGCGTAGAGCCGCTCGATTCATATGGACCCATGTCTACATAACTGGATTGGATTCTCTGGTTTCCAGCAATATCATAGGAAGGCAGCGATACACTTGTTGTGCCGGCATCTACGCAATCAGAATCCGCCGACAGGCGAAAATCGCCATTTGTCAGATCGACAAATTCTGGTTCTTCAGATATATTACCGTTTATGCCGGTCTGGTCCGTCAAATACAAAGAATCGTAATTAAAGAGATCGTTTCCATACACGCAATTATTCGTGAAATCATTAGCCAAAGTTGCAACGCCTGACTGATTGAATGCAATTATGTTGTTGGCAAAAGTTCCGCCTTCAGCGCAGGCCTGGTGATAAATTGCATAACCATTGTTCACGAGCGCATTGTTAATTAATGTCAAGTACCCGCCGTCAGCATAGATGCCTCCTTCGCCATTTGATGCAATTACATTGTTAACGATGGTTGGCGATGCATTGAATGTTCCATCAAAATTGAAACCCCATATGGGTGAGACGCAGAATATTCCCCAGCCGTTACCGATTATCCTATTGTTGATTATTGTAGGAGTAGCGGTGCAGCAAGCAATACCTTGGTAGGCACCTGTGACCATAAAGCCATCCACAACTGATGGAGCACCGCTCGTTCCTGCCACTATTTCTATCGCGTAATTGCCCCATTCCTCGCTTATTACAGTCAGGTTTGAATACCAGTCTCGTTCGCTCCTTGCTGTCTCTTGCCCATCAAACCCACCGAATATTTGAGAGAAAGCTCCCATCTTGATCTGTCCCGGATAGGTACCTTCTTTAACCCAAACTTCTCCTCCGCATGACGAAGCAACATCGACCGCAGCCTGGATTGTCTTCTTAGCTGTATTCCAGGTAAGACCGTTATTACTGTCATTACCATCGCTGCTTACATAGATTATCGCGTATGGTCCAGTATCCCATTGTGTTCCGTTCGATTCATCGGCACCGATGTCAATAATATCTGATTGAATACGAGACTGGCCGTCAAAATCATTGGCGGCTATATACGGTGCATTATTCAAACCAGCATTGCGACATGGTGAGGTTGGCTGAATGTGGACATTTGCATATGTAGGACTTGCCAGGGCCGGATCAACTGAAATATTACCGTCTGTCCCAGTCGGGTCAGTAATATTTACATAGTTGCCCGAATTGTTGCCGTATACGCAATTGCCTTTTAGAGTCGGTGAAGCATCATAAACAAGAACACCACTGCCTTTATTGAACGCGATAATGTTGTTCTCAATGTCAGCAACCGCCTGGTAGACATATATACCGCCAAAGTACCTGCTTGTCTGATCCCATGATGCGTTAAGTGATTCATTTGAAACAATGGTGTTATTGATGACATATGTGGTTTCTGTCCCGCCATAGAGGAGAATTCCCGCTGTATTTCCCTGAATAACATTATTCACTATTTTGGGAGAGCAATTATATGCTTCAATTGCACCTGCATTTCCTGAGAAGACATTATTCTCAATCAATGTCGTACAGCCTTCAAGGCAATAAACAGCAAATGTTCCGGTTGTCGATAAGTTCCGTATTATTTTGTTGTTTGAGATTGTTCCTCCGGAGTATGTACCGCAGATAACGGCGCAGTAGCCAAAGTCGTTACCATCATATATTGTGAAGCCATCAACAACAGTTTCTGTTACGCCGCTGGGTATCCATATCGGAACATCAGTTGTTTCCACGGTCGTTGCCGATTTGAGAGAGGTAATGTTTGCAGCAGGATCTCGTTGACTTAGCAGGGTCTCATTTCCGGTGAAACCACCATAAAGGTATGTGCCATCTCTAAAAACAAGGTTACTCGCATAATTACCAGCAGCAACCCATATCTCTTGACCAAATGCGTTGTCCAAAGCACTCTTTATGGTCTGCTTTGCATTTTGCCAGCTATATCCATCGCTGCTGTCGTTGCCATCAGGCTTAACATAAACAGGACCAAGCCTCAGGATCAGATCACGACTCGTATTGCCGTTTCCGGTTGACTCATTCGTAAATACCAAGGTGTCGGCATGCTCTCCCTCAGACAGGATGCTTGCATACGAATTAACAGATACTGTTACATACTGGCTTGCATTGGGAGCAATCGTGCCGCTTGTTGGAGTTACGCTAACCCACTGCTCGTCCCAGTCCACCGACCAATCGATTGATGAAGTGGAGAAATTAGTTATCATATAACTTCGGCTTGAAGGGTAAAATGTGCTGTTTCCAGGCATCCCTCCAAAGCGCACATCAGTTAGCGGCTCAATATACATATCAGCTGGTGTATAAGTAATCGCATTGTATAGATTCAGCCGACCTCCTGTAACACATTTATCTTCAAGAGCAGTCAGTGACTCTGTGGAATTGAAAAGGCGCGTGATAAGCTGATGGTATGTATTGCTCGGATATTGTGCCTTCAGCAATGCCATCGCTCCAGCCACATGAGGACAAGCCATACTCGTGCCGCTGGCACGATAGTAGTTGCTATTAATTATATGTGTGCCATCGCCATATATATCAGTGCCTGATGCTCTCAAAGATACAATGTCAACTCCTGGAGCACCTATATCTACTCTTTCCAATCCATAGTTGGAAAACGAAGCGAGGTCATCATTCCTGTCAGTAGCTGCTACGGACACTATACTATCGAGGTCATATGCCGCTGGATAGGCAGGCTGACTATCAATGTCTGCAGTACTATTACCAGCAGCAGCAACAAATATGATTCCTGCATTACGCGCTGTTTGGATTGCGTTATAAAGGCTTTCGCTATATCCGCTTCCACCCCAGCTGTTGCTCATTATATTTGCGCCCATTTCACGCGCATAATTTATACATTCAATAGCATCTGAAGTATTGCCGGATCCGTCAGAATCTAGAAACTTACATGCCATCATCTTTACATGCCAGCAGATGCCAGCTACACCTGTGGCATTGTTAGTGGCTGCCCCTATGGTGCCTGCGCAGTGTGTGCCGTGACCGCAATCGTCAAGAGGATTACCTGAACCGGTGATTGCGTTGATACCATAAACGTCATCAACATAACCATTGTTATCATCATCAATATCGTTGCCGGGAATCTCGCCAGCGTTTGTCCATAGATTACCGGTCAAATCTTCATGATTATAGTCAATTCCGGTATCAATTACCGCGACTACAACATCGCTGGCATTGTTGATAACATCCCATGCTTCAGGAGCATCAATGTCTGCATCAGTCGTTCCTCCATCTTGGCCCATATTATTGAGTCCCCACTCTGAGGTATTGTTGATACTTTGCCAATCGTAAAGAGGATCATTGGGGTTAGTAGAAAATATGGTAATTTTGTAGTCCGGTTCTGCATACTCCACCAGACCACTTTTTTCGTACTTCCCGATTGCTTCTTCCACAGTCAAATTCTTTGGTATTTCGATCAATTGTATGTCTTCAATATGCTTGTAGGTTTTCAGAACCTTTGTATTATTTGAGGCATGAAAAGCATTAAGCTTTGCTTTGAAATTGGCCTCGTTCTTTGAAGCTTTTACTTTTGTTTTTATTAGAATTCTATCTGTTCTATATTCGTGTTTAAATCTAGATACACTGCGATTTGCGTTCCCTGGTCCGGATAAGGAATCTGTACCAGAGTATCGACCACTTGCATAAGAGCTTTTTCCAGGTGTGACTAAAGTCTGCCCCAGTTCTTTAAGCAATTCTTGAGGTTGCAAAGGTGGCTGATACATTGTCGATGCCGGAATTTGTCGAAGATCAAGAGCTTGGTCGACAGCTATCACTTTGGGTTGTTCAAGAGCGGATGAAACTACTGGTATGAGAATTGCAAGTAGTGTTGATAAAACCAAGATCATATGGTGATTAATTCGTTTCATAACACACCTCCTGTGGTTTGACGATATGGCTTACAGAAGCCTACATACTTTAGAGTTTCGGCCCACAATTTTTGCTGTAGTCTCAACTCAGCAGTAATTAGTATGATTGAATTAATTATATATGTCAATGTGCAATATAAGTTATTGCAAATATGTCATAATGAACAACATATCGATATTTATGCGCAATATGGTTCTTGTTTGACATGCCAAACAACACTATTCTAAGATGTAAATCTTGAATAAATATGTTCTGACCATCGAACGCAAGAAAATCTTGTTTACCGGCTCACAAAAACATTGCGTGGCGATCTGACATTGTTCGTGCTGCTGGGATGGTCTTGTTAGTATCAAACAATTAAGTCCGGCAATATTGTAATTTCCATCACTCATGGGGATGTAACAGGCCTTGCAGATTGCGTATTCTTACGAAAAACCTCTAGGAGATGCAGCGGGGTGATTATAACCCTGCACTCATTGTAAAGGGTATAGTTCAGAAGTCAAGAAACTTTCCAGATGCTTCTGATTGTTCATTGGTACGACTCTGCCGTTTTCCCAGAGTGAAATAGTTGCAGAGATAACTCCCAAACGCTTTCCCACATTTTTCGTGTTAAGGGCAAAAGTTTTCGGCACATCCTTAGTTTCTCTCCATTGCTTATAGTTGCGATATCATCAAAAGGATTGTAGCCTAAGAACTCGATTAGATTCGGCATTACTTTTATTGTAGGAAAGAACTTGCCCTTTTCCCAATCTGATACCGGGCGATAGGTACATCGAGCAGCCTTTTAACGTCCTTTAGGGTAAATCTTAAATCCAATCGTCGTCG
>DJHI01000028.1:0-134 GCA_002431715.1 Armatimonadetes bacterium UBA5829 | reverse complement strand
TGGCAAAATGGCAACACAACCAGGCCCAAATTTTCCTAAAAACCCGATATATTTCGGCGAAATGTTGTTCACATGCAGTAAGTGGACTTCCTTATATATAGGAGTTTTGTGACATAAAGGAATCTACCTCATAA
>DJHI01000306.1:26205-28369 GCA_002431715.1 Armatimonadetes bacterium UBA5829 | reverse complement strand
CCCAGGGTCACCCGACTTGGTACCGGTGCCGTTGAAGAGTCCGAGTGCCCAATCCAGCTTGCTGCCAGCAGTGCTTACAAAGCAGACGCCCTTGTCGCGCTCGCCTGGGAAGAGACCGCTAAACGAAGGTGTAGATGGAAGACCTACCGTGGTTCCCGCAAAAACCTTCGGGCGCTCAGGCACTTCGCGAGCGGATGATGAACGCTCGATGATATAACCGAAGGGCCAGTTCTGCTGACCGAGTCTGATAAGGAAAGGAGCAGGAGTTCCTACACCCCAGGGATGATATTCGATATAGAGATCTTTGCTCTCTACCTTGGTCCTGTCGTAACCACTGATATCGAGCTGGACAACTCCAAGGCTGTTGTCAGTGGGTTGGCCTGTAATCTTGAATCGTCCTCTTCGAACGTAGAATCGATTATCGGGGGCTTTGTTATTTGCCGTATCGGCAACTCCGACAGGGCTCTGATAAGACTCATAACGAGCTTGAATATAACCGGAAACTTTGATCTTCTTGAGCTTGGCAACATCTGAAATCGATGTCTGCACAGCTCCCTCTGGCTCCTCGACCTTGTCAGACATCTGCTGCAAATTCTGCTGCTGTTCGGCCTGGCCGATTTTCAAAGCATCGATCTGTTTCTGCAGTTCATCCAACTGCTTTTGAAGTTCTACCGTCTTTGTGTTGTCGGAATTGTCCTGCGCCTGAGATATGCCGCCTGCAAAACAAGACAAGCATCCGATCAGGCATATAATCACAACTGTCCTTCTCACGCAAATTTCTCCTTTCAAAGTGTTCGTTTTAATTGCGTTCGATTTCCAGCGTAGCAGAGGTAGTTTACAGCAAGCTTTCACGCGCATTATGCGTTGCTTATAGATGAGCTGATTGCCCGACCGGACATTGCGCAACTTGCAATTTGGCTAGTATAATCGAGTTGTGAGGAACATATGGCGAAGATATTGATTATCGAAGACGAAGCAAAGCTGGCGGATATACTTGCATACAATATCCGCGAAGAAGGCCATGAGGCGCTGGTCGCGCTCGATGGGCTTGCCGGTCTGGAGAAGTTTCGCTGCGAGCAGCCCGATCTGCTGATACTCGACCTTATGCTGCCCGGAATCGATGGGTTGGAGATATGCCGCCTTGTCCGCCGCGACTCGGATGTTCCGATTATTATGCTTACTGCAAAGTCGCGGGAGCTGGATAAGGTGGTCGGGCTTGAGCTCGGCGCGGATGATTATGTCACCAAACCCTTCAGCATGGTCGAGATGCTTGCGCGTATTAAGGCCGCCCTGCGCAGGTCGAACGCGCAGGTTCGCAGGAGCAGCGTCCTCCGCGCGGAGGATCTGGAGATGGACGTCGCGCGGCATATGGTTACTATCGACGGCGGCACAATCGATCTACGGCCAAAAGAATTTGAGCTTCTGCGAGTGCTTTTAGAGAACAAAACCAGAGTGCTCGACAGAACCACTCTCCTGCAGCGTGTATGGGGTGAGGATGAGTATATAGATGCAGGTACGGTGGATGTCCACGTAAGAAGGCTCAGGGAAAAGATCGAGACCGACCCCGCGCATCCGGCCAGAGTGCTTACCATTCGCGGACTGGGCTACAAGTATGCGGAGTAGGACATGAGCGCTTTTACCAGCCTGCGATGGCGCATAGCGGCCACGTTTTTTGTGGTGATACTGGTTTTGCTTTCACTTACGGGCGTCTATCTGCTCAGGTGGACCGAAGACTATTACCTTAAGTCTATCTCAGGCGATCTTCAAAGAGAGAGCAGAGCGGTAATCGGTTTTGTGCAGGCATCTCCACACGATTTACCCGACATTGTCCTGCGTATGGGGCAGGACCTCGGGCATCGCATTACCATTATACGCTCTGACGGAGTTGTTCTCGCCGACAGCAAGCACAACTATCACAATATGCCCAGCCACGAGGACCGGCCAGAGTTCAGGCAGGCGATGGCAACCGGCAGTGGGCAGTCTACCCGCTACAGCGCCACCCTCAAAACCCGCATGCTGTATGTGGCGGCATCCTATCCTGACAAAGGCAAGAAGCTGGGTGTCGTGCGCATTGCGGAACCACTCTCCGTACTCGACAAGATTCTGGCGGCGATTCAGAGGACATTCCTTTTGGCGGGTTTGATAGCATTAATTGCGGCTGCGG
>DJHI01000306.1:19389-26143 GCA_002431715.1 Armatimonadetes bacterium UBA5829 | reverse complement strand
GAATAATCAGGCCGATTGAGTGCGTGGCCTCAGCCGCGCGCAAGCTCGAGAAAGGCGATTTATCGGCACGGGTTTCAGTGCACCCGAAAATTGCCGGTGAACTGGGCGCGCTGGCATCCACTTTTAATAAAACCGCCGAGCGTCTCCAGGGCTATCTGGACGATAACAGNNCAGACCGCCCGTCTTCAAGCCGTATTCGGCCACACCGACAATGGGCTGCTTCTGGTAGATGCCGAAAACAGGGTGAAAATGATAAATCCCGCAGCCTGCCGCATCCTGGATATCGACGGAGCAGTTGAAAAGACTCTCATCGAAGGCACTCTCAAGCACGACCTCTCAAGCCTGGTGGAGCGGGTCAGCCGGACTCATGAACCGGCTGCGCTGGATATAAACCTGGGTCCGACAAACGAAAAAGCAGTTCATGCCTATGTGACCACCGTGCCGCGTCCAGACGGCGGAACCGATGTGCTGGTAGTATTGCACGATGTTACATCACTGCGTAAACTCGATGCGATAAGGCAGGACTTTGTGGCCAACGTGAGCCATGAACTTCGCACTCCACTTGCTTCCATCAAAGCAATGGCCGAGACCATTATTCTCAGGCATTCCAGCAGTCCCGATGCAGTGCCGGGATTTGCAGAGAGCATAGTGCAGGAAGCGGATCGAATGACCCTCCTCGCTCAAGATCTGCTGGACCTTACACAGATAGAAACCCAGCGCAGGGACATGACCACCGAAACCGTGGATATTCGAAAGACCGTGGACGATATTTTCGGCCGATTGACCAGCGCCGCCGAATCGAAATCCATAACACTCAATAATGAAGTAGAAGCGGACGAGATTATCGAGACCAACGCAGGGTCGCTGGTCCAGGTGCTGATGAACTTGATCGATAACGCCATAAAATATACTCCAGAAGGTGGGATAGTGACTGTCCAGGCCGAGCATGCTTCAAACCATGCGGCAATACGGGTGATTGATGATGGAATAGGCATCCCGGCGGAGGATATTCCGCGTATCTTCGAGCGGTTCTACCGTGTAGATAAGGCTCGATCCAGAGAATCAGGCGGTACGGGACTTGGACTGGCGATTGTAAAACACCTCTGCGAGCAGATGGGCGGCAGCGTGTCGGTGAAAAGCGAGATTGGCGCCGGAACAACATTTTCGGTATTGCTTCCTGGTAAATAATCCGTCATCGAGTTCCGAAAGCCTCGCATTTTAGAAGCATTCGCGGCTTATAGATTAGTGATAATGCGCTGAATATCAGAGGAGTCCCTTGTAAGGATCGTCGCAATAACGCCGTCCGCGGTCTGTTCGCCTGAGCATATACCGGTTACGATAACCGTGTCGTCCACCTCTACATCGGCTGTGCAATAAACCCTGATTCGGCATGCTCCGTCAGTTATGATCGTATATGGCTGATCTTCAGTCGGCTTTGAGGCCACATGGCCCCAGGTGCGTACCAGCAGCCCTACATTGGCGAGACCCGATACTTCACCGATGGCTGTGCTTCCCAGCCTGGACGCCGTGATGCCTAAAGCGCCGGGCATGTCGGTGCTGCCTGTCGGCTGAACCACCGATGCCTTGATATACGGCTCCAGAGCAAATTCCTGTGTGCCGGAAATACTAACAATTGTGCCGGGAACATATGACAGAGGGTATTCCACTCTGATTCCTGCTATGCGGTTGCTTTCCTGCACATAGAAATAGCCGTCGAATGATCCAGTCACTATGCGGGCGGGTAGTGTAACAGGGGTTCCTGCAAGCTGAGACCTTGATGCGACTATATCGCCCATCGCTAACCACGGGCTGAGTTTCTGCGCATAAATATCCCAGTCTCCCGAATTGCGATCGTCTTCCCATACTCCACACAGGCTACCCTGACCGTCACTGACAGCCTGATGCATTCTTTGAGTGTTCCCCGTTATAGCGACGACAGGTATCCCTGCTGCTTCCCATTTCGCGGTGCCGGTGGAGTCTATCATCTGCGCATAGATATCGTATAACGTGGAGAGAGTTTCGTTTCTAGTATCCATCCAGGTTAGGATAGTCAGCCCCGAGACGGATGAGCACATTCTGACGCGCGTTTGGGAACCGTTGGCGGTGCAAATTGCCGTTCCCTGATCAGCCCACAGCGCGACTCCCGAGCTGTTGAGTGTTTGAGCAAATATATCTGTGTAAGAGGTGCTGTTTCGCTTGTCTGTCCAAGCCGTAATCAGCGTGTCCCCATTGGCGCAAATACGAGGGGTTCGTTGATCGTTCGCGCTCGCGCATACAAGACTGCCGTTGGTTCCCCAAAGCGGGATACCTGCTGCGCTCAATCTCTGAATATAAATGTCGTAGTTGCCTGAGCGTTTGTCTTCCCAGACTATTGCACTTTCGCCTCCGCCCAAGTCCACTATATCAGGGTAACCTTGATCACCTGTGACACTGCATATTGCAATACCGTTGTCGGCCCATTCAGGTATTCCGGCAGATGTTACATGCTGAGCATACAGATCGTTTCCAGTCGAAGCATAAGACCTTGCATCCTGCCAGGCTATAACGGCTCCCCCTGTGCCGTCATAAGCTATGATCGGGTTTCGTGTGGACCATTTTTGCAGGCCGAATCCAAGTATCTTTATGCCGTTTGCCGTCCACATAGCGGAGCCATTTATATCCATTCTCTGCACAAATATCTCGGTGTTTGCCACTATGGGATCGTTTCTGGTGTCTCTCCAGGCAACTATTATGCCGTTGCTGCCATCACCGGCAACGACCTGTGAAAATGCAAGAGGCGGATCAGTAAGACCGGCTTCATGCGAGCAGACCGGCACCCCATCAACCTGCCAGGCCGCACTGCCGTCAGATGCTATGTGTTGGGCATAGATATCCAGACCGTCATCGCCGAGTCGTCCGTCCTGCCAGACAACTATGGCTCCGCCCGTGCCGTCGCTCACTGCCGAAGGAAACTGCTGATCGTAATCCGCTCCGCATATCTTTACGCCTCCGGCGGTCCATTGAGGCTGACCATCGATATCGAGCTTTTGCGCATATATGTCGTAATCGAAGTCACGTGTGTCCGCCCATACTACAATTGTCTCACCCGAGCCTACACTCACCATATAAGGTGATTCCTGGTAGTCCGTAACAGTGCAGACCGGCATGCCGTTTTCCTGCCAGACGGTACCGGCGGAAACACTAGCGGTTGCTAACATAACAATCGCGGCAATTGCAATCATGCAGTAGGCCGGAATGACGGCAAAGACAGTTGTCTTATGATTGTGCCTCATTTTGCATCGTCCAATCGCGCTACCGGGATGCGCGGCTGTCCGCCCATGCGGAAATCTGCCTGAAAGCCGCATCCATCTTGGTAGCAGAGCTAAAAGTGAAAACATGATTGATATTCTGACCGGCGCCGACGGTTCCGCTTACACGCATATGCATGCGTGATGGGCCGGATGTCGTCATTTTACGACGACCGCTCAGCTCAACCTGGGCGTCGCCCGACCCGCCTGATATGAAAATCGCATCATCGCGGCTCGATGAATAGCAGGCATATCTGCGGTCGGCAATGGCAGCAAGGTAAATAGGAATGGCTCCCACATGACCATCCGCGTATGCGGCATTGGCCACAGTCGTCGCCTCTATATCAAGGCCTGAGCGCTTTCTGTATCCATGCCAGTCGCTTCCGTAGTCCCTGAGAATGCAGTATCCTGAAGCGGATATGTCNNTGCCGCGCTCCATGGCAGGTAGCTGGAACCGGTTCTGGAAAATACCGTGCCTGCCGTGGAGTCGAAGCCGAATTCAGGTGATCCGGTGTCATTTCCGCACCTATAGACACTGCCGTTTTTTACATACTTGGAGATAATGCAGCGCAGTTGAGTTGCGCAGGAGCCGTCGGGCCACTGATCGTTAGCAAAGCTGCCCGCGAACTGCGTGCTGTTCAAGACCGGCAGCCTGTCATTCCAATCCTGGGAATAGGTAAAAATAGCGCTGCTGAGCTGCCGGAGGTTGGAAAGGCAGGCCGCATCTCTGGCCTTATTACGCGATTGAATTGCAACCGGTGCAAACACGCCGACCAAAACGGTAATCATGGCTATGACGACGAGCAGCTCGACAAGCGTAAATGCGCTTTGAGGCTTTAATGATAAAGCCTCTTTGGCAGCCATTCTTCTCTTTTGCTCGTTTAGCGCCATAGCCAGCCTCACCGGTTAAAAATCTAGCAGTTCACGCAGCTTCTGCGTTCGGGAGCGTGACAGCGGAATAAGTTGCTCCTTTTGGTCGCAGGCTAACAGCAGTTCATAGGTCCGCTGGCCTTCATATACGACTTCCTTGACCTTGTCCAGATTGACAAGGCAGCCTTCGTTCGCACGGAAGAATCGAAAACCACGCAGCTTGTGTTCGAGTTCAGAGATAGTGTAATGGGTGGAGTAGGTCTGCGATGCGGTATGCAGGACAACCTTTCGACCGAGCGTGTTTATATAGCAGATTTCTTCTATGGGTATCAGCTTGGCTCCGTCTCTATCGCGGATGGCAATGCGTCCCAGAACCGTCGATTGAGCCTGATCACCGATATGGTTTTGGGCAAGGCGCGACCTTACCCGGTCGAGTGTTTTTTCCAGCCTTTCCTGGCTGAAAGGCTTGGTCACATAATCAATTGCCGCAACTTCAAATGCAGGCAGAGCATATTCTTCATATCCGGTTATGAAAATGATTAATGGCGGCTTCTTAAGCTCTGAAAGCACTTTCGCCGCATCGAGCCCACTTTTATCGGGCAGATGAATGTCGAGAAACACAACATCCGGGTCGTATGTCCTTACTTTCTCAAGGAAATCCACCGCCTCCTGGGCTTCCGCGAGAATCTCAACACCGCCAATTCGTGAGAGGATCAGCTTAAGATACTCGCGCGCCATCGGCTCGTCATCAACGATGATTGCTCTAATAACCGCTAATGGTTGTTGTTCGCGGGTATCCGTATGCATACCAGTGTTCCTCTGTCTTTTCTGCTTCGAATTACCAATCTGTAGTCGCGGCCGTAAATCCTTTCCAACCGTCCAGCAAGCATCGACAGCGCATGAGATCCATTGTTGCGCCAGTTTTCGGAAACGGCATCGAAGCCGCGTCCGTTATCGATGACACAGCAGTATAGATGTCCATTTTTTATTCGAGTGACTATCCTGACAATCCCGGGACCTGTTTTTCTGGACACTCCATGAGCAATCGCGTTCTCTACCAGCGGCTGCAGCGAGAACGATGGGATGCTCATTCCATCCGCTTCCGGGTCGGTTTCCTCAATCACCTGCAGCCGCTCACCGAATCTTGCCTTTTCAATATCGAGATAACTGTGGGCTGTTGCAAGCTCTTCCCTTACCGTCGATACAATTTCTCGCGAAGAACGGAATGAGCTTCGGAAAAACTCACCGAGCTTTACCGTCAACTGAGCAGCCTGACCGGGATCGATCTCACACATTCCCGCAAGCGTATTCAGCGCATTAAACAGAAAATGCGGATGCACCTGAGCCTGCAGCGCTTTCAATTCGGCCTTTGAGATAGCCTGAGCCTGCCTCTCGAACTCGGCGGTCTGCAATTGATAGTTGACTATGAACTGGGAAACTTCGGCTCCGAGATCCACCACCTCCGGCCTGAACTTTACATAACGAGTTTCAAAGAGCACTACGCTGCCTATAGTGCGTCCACGATAATGCAGAGGAATAGCAACAGCACATCCGAACGGACAGCCTGGATGGTCGCACCAGGTAGCACGTTTTTCTGTTAGATGGCGTTCTCCATCCCTCATAGCCTGCATTGCAACATCCGGCACGATTCCCGACTTGAGATGATACTCGGCAGCCTCTCCTACATGAGAAAGTAGCCTGCCTTCCACAGCAATTGCAACTGCCGGAACCCTCGTGAATCGAAGAACCATGGCAGCTATGTGCTCTGCAGCGGCGGCATCCAGTCCCGCGCTCAGATTAGGCAACACTCTATTGGCCATGCTCATTGCTTTAGCCAGTTCGCTGCGTTCTATACGCTCGCGCTGAGCGCGCATATCTCCGATTATCACAAGAAACAGCGCCACTCCGGCGCCGCTCAGAAGCATGGGTATGACATACTGAATAATTACGCTGTCCCAGGACCCTATGAAATAATCATTGTGAAGCCTGATTAGAAGCCACAGGCCATGTCCAAGCATTCCAACAAGAAATCCCGCCAATACCTTGGGAGAGAATGCTGGTCGATACCTGTAAACCAATCCTCCCAGCACGCCAGCAACCACTGCCGGAGTGCAGTCCAATGCAGTCCACGGGGAGTGCATTAGACCTATCAAACCGGTGAGGATGCCCACACCGGTTCCCATTGTAACCCCTCCGAGCAGTCCGGCAGCAGTCGCGGACATTATGCGCGAATCCATCAAAGGATTGTGCGAAGCAAATAGTACCTCGGCCAGTGATAGTAAGCTGAAGAACAGGAAACTGAGCGCCTTGTCTTTCGGCCTGGCATTTTGAAGAAGCAACCTGGCGAATGCATCCGTCCTGCTGGCAAAGTATGTTATAGTCACCAGCACGCAGATTTTCTGAAGTGAGATAAATAGATCAGAATATGCCATACCGATAGCGGACTCGCCGCGCTAACACCTGTGCTTTCGTTGCTTACATACTCAATAGATACTCAGCGGGGCAGCGTTCTCATCTTGAACGAGCCCCGCATATTTACTCGCTTTGTGTTATATATCAGCCGACTATCTGGCTCTCAAGCCATGAGATGATGGTCT
>DJHI01000306.1:6255-19380 GCA_002431715.1 Armatimonadetes bacterium UBA5829 | reverse complement strand
TTTTTCCCGTCTTCTCTCCAATAGACGCCTGTGACATTGACATCGGCATAGTCGTCCGACTTAACGATCTGGATTGTTCCCGAAAGATTCGGGTTCTCAGGATCGTCCGGGGTTACGGTGATGGTGTAACCCATACATGTCCATGTGCCGGTCTGCAAAGCATAAAGCTGGGCTGCGCCCAATGCAAGCAGCGCGACAACCAAACCAATGATGATTGTCCTTTTCATTTCTTTTGCCTCCTTCGCTTGGTATGGTGAACTACCATTCTTAGTGCGCACAAGCGGAGTATAGCATTGAATTCGACGCGGAAAACTAGTTCTTGCTTACTTGCGACATTCTCGCGTATAGTCTGGACAAAAAGCCGTTTTGTTGAATGTGATCATCACGCGCTGGGTGATCTGACCTTTTTGTATTATAGCAGATGAATTTTCGCTATTGTACGTGCATATTGCAGAAAAAACATACTTACGCAGCCATTGGCAGCATGCAAACTCTGTCCATTTTCATCCGGTCATCTATCCCAGGTTCGCTTCAATGGAAGACTCTGCCAGCGGATCGCGTCAAGATTTCCATATGAGTAGATATGGCGCATCTGCGGTTGATCAACTGCACTACCTGGCTGAGCTTTTTTGTAGTGAGCTGTCCCTGTTCGCTGATGAAACCAATTATCAGAGGGATGCTCGACAGATGACATGGACTCAGGATCACACTCAATATGCCCCAAATGAATGAGGCTCCCAATGCAATCGGCAAAGCACCTTCGATTGCTTTGGTCAGTGCTATGAAAAGTTGTTCCAAAATTACTTAACCCCTATTTCGGCAAGCTTTGCGACTATTCGATCTTTGGGATAGAACCCAACATGCCGGAAAACTTCCTTGCCGTTTTTGTCGAAGAATATCTGCACCGGAATAGATTGCACTCTATAGCGCGCAGCAAGAATCTGCTCCTTAAGAGTATGGACGAAGAGCACATTGACCTTACCGGCGTATTCACTCTTGAGTGATTCCAGAATCGGAGTCATCATCTCACACGGTCGACAGCCGTCGGCACCCAGATCGACCAATGTAGGCTTACCGGATTTTCTGGCTTTATCTATGGGATTATCCATTGCCGCTGAGTACTGTTTTGCAGCCCATGTTTTGTTGATATCAATCTCATACCTTGTCCCGATTGCCGCAATATGAGCATCAATTGCTTCCTGTTTTTTCTGGCCTAGAATAAAATCCTTGAGCTGATCTTTTATCTGATCATATGACGCATCGCCGATCATTTCTTTGTTTTCATTGAAGAAACTCTTCATCTCCGCTTCGCTAACCGAAACGTTCGCCGTAAGGCTTGCCAGGTATTTCTGCAGTCGATCATTTTGTCCAGATGACTTTATCTTATTTTGCTTCGCCCAACTCTCAGCCTCATAATCTAAAAACATCTGTGCAGCTTTATTTTCCAGCACGAAAAATAGATTTCGTTTCAGTTGAGGACGAACTCCCTCCGGGGACTTACCGATCTCGTCATTAAGATCTTTCTGGGTAATCTTCATCTCTCCGGACTGAAGTAAAACATTCGAGAGCTTATCAGTCAGCCTTGCTGAAGCAAGCGCACCATCTGTAAGAGTGGGATATGATTCCTTTACAAGCGTTACATTACCCGGCGCATCGGAGGCACCAGACATAAGAGAGGCGGTCAACATTACAACCGAAAGCATTCCACGGATCAGTATTTTTTTAGTCATTGTTTTTATCCTTTGCTCCAAGCAATTTACGGTTAGTAAAAAGTCACATTTCCTGCGGAAATCTGACGTAGTAAAGAGTCACATTTATACTACTTCTTTGGCTTTTTCGGTTCCTTGAGTTTGACACCATGATCTTTGAATGCCTTCACGATATCGTCTTTTGAAATAAAGCCTGCATGACGATATATCTCTTTACCATTAGCATCAAAGAATATCTGGGTGGGGATGCTCTGCACTTTATATTTTTTTGCAGCCGACTGGTCTTTCCAGACATCTATGAACTGAACCTCTAGTTGTCCTTTATAGTCCTTTTTAAGCTCATCAAGAACAGGAACCATCATTTTGCAGGGTACACACTTGGTTGTCCCAAGGTCTATGAGCTTGGGAAGCTGTTTTGTTGTGGATTTTACCGGTGGCTTTGGGTTCTTTTTATCTGCCGTACAGCCGGTGGCGATAACGGCTATAATTAAAGCCAATAAAATCGCTGTGAATCCTTTTTGCCAACTACTCTTCATTGTGTTACTACCACCTGTTTTGTTAATCTCAGCGCTTACCGGACCATTCACTTTTCAATGCACAGCCGACGCCAAGAAGCAGTATCTTGGTTTATTGCGCAAACTGCCAATTAGTTGATAAATCAATACTGTGAGCGAGAGTTAGCCCACACTAGAAATTATCTGTTCCTTTGTTTTGGCTTCTTCTCTCATCACAGCTTCAATACAGCCGAAGAACTTGATAATGCAGGGCACGCGCAGACGATAAAAAACCTGCAGGCCGGCTTTTCGATCTTCTACAATCCCTGCGTTCTTCATAACCGATAAATGCTTGGATACAGTGGAGATATCGGCTCCGACCAATTCGGTGAGTTCACACACACATTTCTCACCTTCGGAAAGCGCATCAACCATCATAAGGCGGCTCGGATGAGCAAGTGCCTTGATGATTTTTGCTTTCATCTCATATTCGAGTTTGCTTGTACTCATATACTCCTGTTTCCTTGTGGTTGGCAAGTCAACCAACTATACCCTTTATACGAGCTTAATATTCTTCCGGTTCCTTTGCTCTTGTAATTTTTATTTTTGTATTGGTAGCTCTATTTCTCCAGTTTCCGCTTCATATGGAGAAACTCATTTTTTTAAAACAGATGGGGTTAGTAACCAGTCAGAAAAGTACTCCGGCAGTGCATTTGAACATCTGCCGGAATACTTGATTTTTCCTACAAAACCAGGCTGGGAGGTGCATAAACCCGGGCGCCAAGCTCCGAGTTAAGCATATACAAACCCTTTGGGTCTTTACCGAATAGATCGTACCTTTTTACAATGTCATCGGTATTCTTCTCCTCTTCTCCCTGTTCCTTAACAAACCAGTCTAAAAACTGCATAGTGCGGAAATCCTTTTGATCATAGGCGACCGCATAAATGCCGTTGATGGAAGCCGTCACTTTTTTCTCGTGCTCAAACGCGGCTACCGCAGGCTCACGAAAATCATTGAAAGACAGATTCGGGGCTTTTATATCCTTCAAAACAACCTTTTCGCCGTTGTTGAACATATATTTCGTAAACAGCATAGCATGGTCGCGCTCTTCCTGTGTCTGCACATAAAACCAGTTTCCAAAGCCATCGAGGTTCTGGTCTGTATAATAACAGTAGATCTGCAGATATAGATATGCCGAATACCACTCCATATTGATCTGATTATTCAGCAGTGTCGCCAGCTCTTTATTAAGCAATGCGCCTAACCTCCGTTAATCATAAATTGTGTATAAGCACCACATCGCAATATCGCGTTGTTACGACTAAGCCTTAAAAGTCAGCTTTCCAAAGGCCATGCAGGTTGCAGTATGCGTAGGCGGTGCCGGACTGAAGATCGGCGAACTCCGCTTTCGGCTCGTCGCCGGGCTTTAGGAATTTCAATTCCATTTTGTCATCGGAAACAACGGCGATCCACTCGATGTAGTGCTCCGGCAGCATAGGATGCAGTGTCGAACCAACAGCAACCTCAATTTTGCCGCCGTCTTTACTAACGGCCGGAACGTGCTTTTCTTTTGCCGCGTCGGTAGTGTTGGCTTCAAGCTTTTTCATGACCTGACCACAGCAGATCAGTTTTCCTCCACCGTTCTTGATCAGAGCCACCATGTTGCCGCATACTTCGCAGCGATAAAATACAATACTTGACATGCCTTTACCTCTTACCACAAATTATTTTTTTCAGGAGCTAATCTATATTATTCGACAGGTTCAAACATGTCCTTGCCTACACCGCATTCCGGACATGTAAAATCTGCGGGAACATCCTCCCATTTCGTTCCAGGCTCAATACCTTTTTCCGGGCAGCCCTCTGCCTCATCATAGACGTATCCGCAGACGCTGCATTCGTATTTTTTCATTTTACACTCCTTATTTCCCTGGATGAATTATACTCTTCTGCCAGATGCAATTATAGTGGAAGTAGAATCTGCCAATGCAGGCTGCCCCAGGCCATCCAAAGGTTACTTGACCGTAATTATGAGCATGCTCGGCACAGTTGTCAAGCTGCACAACCTCGTTTTGCGGTTAAATACAAGTATATTATCCTATTATGGGTATTGAGTCTTGACAGGTAACCTATATCTGATATGATACAAGCAAGCTATATGTATTTAAAATTTAAGCACGCACATTGCACGCATTCATTCATGGAGGACGGAATATGAGTAAAGAGAATATTATGATAATCAAAACCTGCAAGAGACAGGATACTGCCGATTCTATCCAAAAAATTCTGACTGAATTCGGCTGCATCATTCAGACGCGTCTTGGATTACATGAGGCCGGCAGCGTTTGTTCCGACAAAGGCTTGATTATTCTCCAACTCGTGGATAATGCTGACGAGACAAAGAAACTTGAAGAGGCTTTAAACAAGCTCGATGGCATCACATTCAAATCCGTTCAGCTTTAACTCTCATCTTCCTGTTAACTGCCATACTATAATCCATAAAAACGGAGGGACTTTTGCATAAAGGCAAGAGTCCCTTTTCTATCACATCGAGTTCGCTGGTCTTTTTACAAGCAGATATTATAAATCTGCTTTATACTAAGAAAACAACCTGAATTACGGAGGCTTGCGGTTCAATGAAAACCAACGACAATAAATTATCAGATGGGTCCAAAACGCCTGAACAGACGATTGTCATAAAGACTGAACTTATACTCCCGGCAATGGCAAACCTTATGAACAGTCTTCAAGGCGGCCAGATGATGCATTTCATGGACATAGCAGGCGCTCTAACATGCAGAAAGCATGCCGGATATGAAGTAGCAACGGTTGCGGTAGACAAAATCGAGTTCAGGCATCCTGTGCAAGTCGGAGAGGTCATAACCATAACATCAAAATTGATCTGGGTCGGCAGAACTTCCATGAAGGTGAAAATTAATGCCGTTTCTGAAAACCTTAAGTCGGGAGAAACAAAAATGACCAACACCGCATTTTTCACTTATGTCGCTCTTGATGACAATGGCCACCCCGTATCTGTTCCGCGTCTTTGCCCTCAGACAGAAGAGGAGAAGAATGCCTTTAACAGCGAACAGAGAGCATACGACGCCCAAAAAGTTACGAATGCAGACGCCTGAATGCGGATATGAGACCATAGAGACGCACCGATCATGTCCATAATTGGAAGAATATCGATGAGATGGTCGTATGACGATAATAGCGTAACAAAATCAGGTTATTGGCAGGTTCTCATATTCCAGCTTCGTTGTTGACTGCTTCGCGTCTCGCAAATTGCTTTTAATGCCTCCAGGCAAGATACCTGGAGGCATTAATTTTCACTAAACTAGTGGTCCCGATACATATAGCTAGCTTAGGGACATGCTTGTTCCGAAGCCTTACCTACAATAAAGTTGCATGGGCTATCTTTTACGCCGAACTATACGGACGGCAGGCGCCAAACCAAACAGCGCAAGTGTCAGAGATCCCCACTCGGGAACCGTTGGAGCCGGCGCAAAAGCGTCGAGCTCATATATTCTAGGGCCTGACGCCCATGCGATAGTGGTTGCCTGATAAAAACTCGCCCTGAATAAATTCGATGTGAACGGGGTGTCGAACGTCTTGTTAGTGACAAGCCCGATATTACCTTCGACCCAGGTATATGGCAGACCTACCGATGTATCATAGACAGTAACATACGAACCTAAGGAAAAGTCATAGGCCTCAAGGGTAAACCTGTTGAATGAGCGCGCATTAGTACCCTGATCGTGGCCAGCCCACAGCGCTATCCGCCCAACTGTAACATCCTGTGGTGTATGCCACACAATATAATGGCGGAAGTTTAGCGGCTGCCAATCGGCAAATAGAGTATTGCCCCTCTCAGGAGTGTAATAGCTGTTATTAGCGCCGAACATATCCTGTTTATCGGTATTCGAAAAGAGTGTGCCCGAACACTCATACACGACTGTTCCATTACTTACATCCCAGAGGTCCGTGAAAGACTGGGTATATGTCGCAGCCATTACCGGCAGACATATCGAAAGCAAACCAATGACCAGCAAACATAGCCTAATATGCATAATCTCTATCCCCCACCATTTAATTTAGCGAACACGCATATAATTCTGATGATGCCAATATATCATCAGACTGAACCATTTGACAACTGTTAATTATACCGGATTGAGGTCATGATTTAGTGATATGTAAACTATTTGTAGCTATATGATGTGCATTAATGTTGGCTAAATTGTGCTGTCGAGAGAAAGTTAGCTGTTGGCTGCTTTGGGATGACATTGCTACAAAATAAAATCCCTCCAGCTAAGATCACTGTAGGGATTTCATTGAAAGCTATTTCACTATATCCATAACTCTGCGTTCGACTCGCGCCTGGTCTGCGCCGAATCCGATAAGGTGACCATAGATAGAATCCTCGAGGCACGTACATGAGATCGAGCGAGGCTCACCTAAGAGCGTGCGCACGAAATCGGCAACAAGTAATAGATCACCGCCGCCGTGCATATCGTTACTCACATTCGTCTCGATCTTCTTCTCCGACCATTCATGTCCCTTGCGAGCATCGGGATGGCGCAGGATGAAGTATCCATCTTCCTGAACACCATAAATCTCGCCCTTGGTGCCGATCAGATGTATCGTTCTGCAGGGACGCGATGTGCCGCCGATCATATTGTGAGATGCAGTGGCGCCGTCGGCGAACTCAACTGCAACGGTCTGGTGATCGACAACATCGTTATCACATCGCCATACGCAGCGGCCATGCGGATTGTCTGTCGCAAGAGACTTCAGCCAGTTTTCTTCAGTCTGCTCCTGGTCCTCTATGCTCTGCCAAGCATAGAATCCCCATATGCCCTGCTCGATGTAGTTCTTTTTAGCAGAGTAAGGGCAGTCCTTTTCGATCTTGCAGTCCACAAGGCAGCGTTCACCCGAACCCTCAGGCGCGTTTTCAAGCCTAAATTGCATCAGGCTGCCGAAGCTCGACACAGCTTTGGGAGCGATTCCACTCTTCATCCAGGTTATAAGATCGAGATCATGGCAGCATTTGGACATCAGCATCGTGCTGCCTGTATCGAGCCGGTTCCACTTACCGCGCACGAACGCCGTGGCCACATGATGATAGCTGACATTCTCTTCCGTCATCACACTGATAATGTCGCCGACCTCGCCAGATGCTATTCTTTTGCGTATCTCCGAATAAAACGGTGCATACCGGAGCACATGGCAGATCATAACAGTGTTGCCGCACTTTTGCGCTACGGCATAGAGCTGCCGAACTTCAGCCTCGCTGGTAGCTATAGGCTTTTCGAGGAGCATATCATAGCCCACTTCAAGGAGAGGGATAGCGGTGGGAACGTGCTGAAGGTCCATTGTTCCGTTTATGATGGCGTCGGCCAACTTGCCCTTAGCTGCAAGATCATCGGCTGACTCAAAACACATATCCTTGCCGAACCCGAAGAGGTCCATCGCCTGCTGTCTGCGATATTCATTCGGGTCGGCAACCCCGACAATTTTAAGCTCATCGGGATGCTTGAGCGAATATTTTGCATAGCATATGCTGCGATGACCAGCGCCCACTATTATGGCCGTGATCGGCTTTGACTTATTTGCTAACAATTTCCTGATCCTCTTTTTAGGTAATACTTCAGGTAGATACTAACACTTCTCGGAGTGAGATACAAGCCGGGAAGATGGTAAGGAGGATGGGTGTTATGAGTTGCACTGACTCAACATAATGCCAAGCTGCGGGAACTTACCGATCGAGAATATCGACCACTTTGAGACAATGCCATTCACAATGCAGAATAAGGAAAGTGGAGTCGGTATCAATGAGGTGAATAGCCTTTGCATTTTTTTGATATTACAGGAGGAATGTCAGGCTAAACAAAGAATAATTGCTTGATTGAGCGCCGTTACTTTTATTGGAGATAAATGATGGGAATTCTTCGGTCTATTCTTGGTCCGTCAAAAGATGAGATATGGGGTCAATTGGCAAACGATATCGGTGGCGAATATGAGAATGGCGGATTTTGGAGAAGTGATGTGCTGCGCTACCATTCCGGGGAGTGGGAAATTACGCTGGACACATATACTGTCAATACAGGTAAATCCAGCACAACATACACACGAATCAGGGCGCCTTTCGTCAACAAAGACGGTCTCTATTTTAAAATCTACCGTAAAGGTGTATTTTCCACAATAGGAAAAGCATTCGGCATGCAGGATATAGAGATATACGATCCATATTTTGATGACGCGTTCATTATTCAAGGAAACAATGAGTGGAGTGTCAGCAACTCCTGTCCGATCAGGAGTTGAAAGATCGAATCAGCAAGCAACCTGATATCTGCTTTCAGGTCAAGAACGACGAAGGCTGGTTTGGCGTGCGGTTTCCTGAGGGAGCAGATGAACTGTATTTTCAGTGCTACGGAGTGCTTAAGGACTTGGAATTGCTGAAGAGCTTGTTTGAGGTGTTCTGTATTACTCTTCAACGACTCGTGCAGATGGATTCCGCGTATAAAGA
Source organism: Armatimonadetes bacterium UBA5829 (assembly GCA_002431715.1). GTDB lineage: Bacteria > Armatimonadota > UBA5829 > UBA5829 > UBA5829 > UBA5829. The sequence goes on along the minus strand of DJHI01000306.1, from coordinate 10,644 downwards.
TGATCCGAATGTAAGACTATAAAATCAGGACTGATGTCGACTTCTGAAGCCTTAATGCCGATTGCTGCGCAGATTGCAAATCTACCCGAACATAATCATTTCCGTTTCTTCGTATCTTCCGTACTTCCGTGACAAATCACTCAGCCGGTGCGCCGCCGCCGGGGTCAAGGGTANNGGCGGGCTCCCCAATAGATTTCAGTGAAATAAGGGTCGTCAAGAGGAGTGACAATCACGCCATACCCACCGCGTGAATGGATGAACCTTTTCTCATCGATCATCATGCCGACATGAGAAATATCTCCTGATTTGGCAAAAAAGACCAGATCACTCGACTGGAGTTTCTCTCGCTCGACAGGCAGCGCCCGGGGGTCTTCGGCCTGCAGGCTTGCGTCGCGTAGAAGGGTCACATTATACACCTTATGCACGAGTTGCATAAAACCCGAGCAGTCTATCCCAAATGGTGATGATCCTCCCCAAAGATAGGGTACGCCTATAAAGCGCCGGGCTGTTTCGATCAGCTTGCGCGGGTCGGGCAGAGGTATTGTCTGAGCGAGGTCTTTATCAACGAGCCTGGCCTCATTTTTGCGAATATATGCGTGTCGATTGTCCGGCAGAAGAAGCTCTACCCAGTCGTCTATGGGGTCGATGACCTCAAGCTCCGCGCCGAGTGTGGCTTTTGTGAGGATTTCTGACCTATCATGTGGCATTCTAAGCAGATCGACGAAGAGCTCGCGGATCACAGCCACTGCACCCACGGATGCATAAGGTTCAGCACCGGTAGGAAGTATGCGAACAGAGGTTGCAGGAATCCATGCGCGGTAAGTGTCCCAGGTCTGCACATAAAGCCAGCCCTGCGCGCCTCCCTCGACGATCACATTCTGACCTATCAGAGCCTGCGTGACCTGTTCTGAGCCTGTATCAGGCTCAGCTCTGAGAGGCACGATATTACCAACTACAACTCCTATTCGGTCTGAAGTCTGTTCTTGCGTGGTCATTTCACTCCACTGCATTTGATATAATTCTGAGTATACGGACACGCAGCCACACACATTCCGCATGCCCACATTTGGTAGCCAAACTCATTACTGTTTTTTTCAATGGATCGGAGGCAAGGCATCACATCAAAAAATGATTCTCGGTCCGCTTCCCGATTCCAATTGTTGCCTAAAGGAGCCTTAACCGGGCACACATCTTCACAAGCCGTACAATCACCACAGCGCGATTCTTTTACCGGTGCAGCAGTCGGCAGCGGAGCATCGGTATGGACTGTCAGCAGGCATATGGCGGGCCCGTAGTCTTCTGTCACCAAAAGGCAGCATTTTCCAATCCAACCCAATCCTGCACGAGTCGCAGCGGTTTTATGAGGAAGGGGTGTGCTTATTGTATCAAAGGAAAATCCGGTGCCATAAAAGGACTCATGCACAGCATTATAGCCTTCCCTTTCAAGTATGCTCACACATTTATCGCCCAGAGCGTTCATCAAGTCCTTTATCCGAACACATTCCGCATCATATTCGGGATTAGGCCCGCCCCTGATCGTTGCAATAATAGAGGGATCAAATGCGGTAGCAATACTGATGGCACGCGGTAGATTATGCCTGATTTTTTTGGGAAGGTCAGACATATCCGCGAAAGAAACAAGACTCGCGCCAGCCGCTTTAAGTTCGTCTATTAGGATTTGCTGCAGGCTCATATTTCTCTCTGGATTTCGGCTAATGCCTGTTTGCATACCACTTCTCTGCGAACTCTTTATTGTCCTTGCCTTCTTTGATCGGTCTCCACCAGGACTCGTTTGTCATATACCAGCGGATGGTATCACGCATACCGGTTTCAAAATCGTGCGTGCGCGGCCACCCCATGGCAAGGAGCTTAGCGGAGTCGAGAGCATAGCGGCGGTCGTGGCCCGGGCGATCTTCGACATGCTTAATCAGGCTCTCGTCCTTGCCCGTGACTTCGAGGATGATCTTGATAATCTCAATGTTCGGGCGCTGATTGTTGCCGCCGATATTGTAGATCTCGCCGGGTGTGCCCTTGAGCATGACCGTTTCGATTCCCGAGCAGTGATCGAGCACATGCAGCCAGTCGCGAATCTGCATGCCGTCGCCATAGACAGGCAGGGGCTTACTCTCCATCGCGTTGGAGACGAACAGAGGAACCAGCTTCTCAGGCTGCTGATAAGGCCCGTAGGTATTCGAGCCGCGAGTGACCATCACAGGCAGACCGTATGTCCTGTAATAGGACTTCGCCAGAAGCTCGCCTCCCGCCTTTCCAGCCGAATATGGGCTATTGGGAGAAACCGGATCGGTCTCTTTGGAGAAACCCTCTTCAATGTCACCGTAGACCTCGTCGGTAGATATCTGGATGAACTTCTCGACTCCATATTTCTTTGCTGCCTCGCAGAGAGTGAACACACCCATTACATTGGTGGTCATAGTGTTCTCGGCATCGTGAATCGAGCGGTCCACATGACTCTCGGCTGCGAAATTGAGCACGATATCCGCTTCATCTACCGTCCCGGCCACATCGTCGGCGTTTCTGATATCGCCTTTGACAAACTTGANNAAATCCGGCCCCGCCGGTGACGAGAAGGTTTTTCATGTGCAGTTATTAGTCCCTAGTTTTTAGTTGTTAGTTTCATGCTCTGCTAAAGAATCAGCACTGCTGCAAGTCTTCACTTTACAAGGCTTGCCACATTACACTCTCAGGCTCTTATGTAATCTTAATCTCCCAATCGTAGGGTATATCCGGGCTATCATACGTAGCGCGGTATTCGTCGGGTTCCTCACGGTTGTAGAGCTTGGTCGGAAAGTTGATTAAAAGGGATGGCTCTGTGCCCACTGTCTTGTAACCATGCATCGTTCCGACTGGAATCTTAAGCAGGATAGGGTTGTTGTCTCCCATAAAGAACTCGTTGACTTCGCCGTAGGTAGGTGAGTCTTTTCGAGCATCGTAGACAACTGCCTTCACCATGCCCTTTGGTACGACCCAATAGTCGTCCTGGAGCTTATGATAATGCCAAGCGCGAATGACACCGGGGTAGTTCATCGAGATGTAGGTCTGAGCGAACCCGCCGAACTCGGGCCAGTCCTCCCGGAGCATTTCCATAAGATATCCGCGCTCATCCGCGTGGCGCTTCAGTTGCTTTACTATGATTCCGTCTATCATTATTGTAATTACCTCTTCCTCACCCCGTTACTAAATCACACTTACTGCGCTGTTGTCGCCGACCATCATGCGATAGGCTTTAGGCTTTTTATGGTCTTTATCGATCTTCACATTTTTACCTATCAGGCTGTCTTCCAGGCGGCTGCCTATGCCAAGAACCTTACAGTCTTCCAATATGATACTGTGTTCGACTTCGCTTGAGATGATGCTGCAGCGGTCGTTGATGGACGTATACGGCCCTATAAAGGCATTTTCAATGATGCAGTGTTCACCGATAATTGCGGGCCCGCGAACACAGGAATTGATTATCTTGCTGCCTTTGCCGATTGCTACTCGCCCGGCTATTTCGGACTCTTCATCCACATCGCCCAGCACTTTATACTCGATCCCATCCAGTATAATTCGGTTTGCTTCGAGCATGTCCTCGAGCTTGCCGGTGTCCTTCCACCAGCCGGTGATGATGTGGCTGTTGACTTTATAGTTATTGTCCACCAGATACTGGATCGCATCCGTGATTTCAAGCTCGCCTCTCGCCGACGGCTTAANNCTTGGAGTCGAACATGTAAACGCCGACCAGGGCAAGATCAGTCGGCGGCTCCTTTGGCTTTTCGATCAGCCGGACGACTCTTCCACCCTTAAGCTCGGCAACACCGAACGACTGCGGGTTTGGAACGTGAGCAAGTAGTATCTGAGCGTTTGCATCCGAGGAGCAATATTCATCCACAAACGAAGTTATGCCGTCTTTGATCAGGTTATCGCCGAGATACATTACGAAGGCATCTTCCTTAATAAAATCCTGAGCGATTTTGACCGCATGTGCCAGGCCGAGAGGAGCATCCTGCTGGATATAGGTTATCTTGACGTCCCATCGGTCGCCATTTCCTACAGCGGCCTCCACCTCTTCATGAGTGTCGCCAACTATTATGCCGATGTCTTTTATCCCTGCGGCCTTTACCGCTTCAATCGTATAAAAGAGTATCGGCTTATTTGCAACGGGCACAAGCTGCTTTGCGCCGGTATATGTGATCGGCCGCAGCCTCGTTCCCTTGCCTCCGCTGAGTATAAGCGCCTTCATATTTCGCCTCCAACTTTAGTCGAGCGATGGATGGATTATAGTTGTGATAGTGCTGATGTGTCAATTGGGTTATGGGTGTTAGGTCTTGGGTGATGGGGAGGAGAACTCCCTTCATCAATGCCCAATATCTAAGCAATTTACGGTTAGTA
>DJHI01000306.1:0-6181 GCA_002431715.1 Armatimonadetes bacterium UBA5829 | reverse complement strand
ACCAACCGTGAATTACTTAGCACATAACACTTGTACGTAACTGGTATTCAGATATTTATCCCTCCAGTATTCTTTTCTGGAAGGATACCTGGAGGTATAACACCAAACTGTTCACTGCCGGCTGCAGACCGCCGACAGAAAAACAAGCAACACCTAAATAATTGGCATTCAGGCTGATAATACACAGGTAGAAGGGAAAGAGAAAAAATGAGAGAAAAATCTCAAAAATATTGTTGTAGAGGCCGAATATTTGGGTATAAGACACTTGACAACATTGCACTCAAGTCATATAATTGTGCATATAAGCAATGATACCACAGCGGCTTTGTTTAGGCGCGCATAAAGATAGGGTATCCAATATCCGCGGAGGTGAATCAATTGGCCAAAACAGTAGGTATTGATTTGGGCACCACCAACAGCGTGGTTGCAGTGATGGAAGGCGGCGAACCGGTCGTTATCCCTAATTCTGAGGGAAGCCGGACAACACCTTCAGTTGTAGGATTTTCAAAGACCGGTGAACGTCTGGTCGGAGTAACAGCCAAAAGACAGGCGATACTAAACCCCGACCGCACGATTTCATCGATCAAACGTGAAATGGGAACCGACCATAAGGTCACGATAGACGGCAAGGGTTATACACCGGAAGAGATTTCGGCTATGATTCTGCAGAAGCTTAAGGCCGACGCCGAGGCATATCTCGGCGAGCAGGTGACGCAGGCCGTTATTACCGTACCCGCATACTTTAACGATATGCAGAGAACGGCCACAAAGCAGGCCGGAGAGATAGCGGGACTCAACGTTCTCAGGATCATAAACGAGCCGACCGCGGCGTCGCTTGCTTATGGCCTCGACAAAAAAGAGAATGAAACCATTTTGGTTTGGGACCTCGGCGGAGGAACCTTCGATGTGTCGCTTTTGGAAGTGGGCGACGGTGTATTCGAAGTCAAATCGACCTCTGGCGATACCCGGCTCGGCGGTGACGACTGGGATGAGCGCATTGTCGATTGGATATGCAGTGAGTTCAAAGCTCAGCAGGGAATTGACCTCAAAAACGACAAACAGGCTCTCCAGAGAGTAAGAGAGGCTGCCGAGAAGGCCAAAGTCGAGCTTTCGACGGTCGTTCAGACAAATATCAACCTGCCTTATATCACAGCGGATGCGTCCGGCCCTAAGCACCTCGATATGAATCTTACCAGAGCCAAGTTCGAGGAACTGACTCATGACCTGCTCGAACGCTGTGTCGGCCCTTATAAGAAGGCTATGGAAGATGCAAAGATCAGCGAAGGCCAGATCGATGAGATAGTCCTGGTCGGCGGCTCCACCAGAATGCCGATGGTGCAGGAACTGGTCAAGAAGCTCGCTGGCGGCAAGGAACCGCATAGAGGCGTGAACCCGGACGAAGTCGTCGCGGTAGGCGCGGCCATTCAGGCCGGAGTCCTCGGCGGAGAGGTTAAGGGCGTTGTTCTTCTCGATGTTACACCGCTGACATTGGGTGTTGAGACTCTTGGTGGAATCACCGATAAGCTCATCGAGCGCAACACGACCATTCCGACCCGGAAGTCGAAGACCTATACTACGGCGGCTGACGGCCAGACGGAGGTTGAGATCAATGTTTTGCAGGGTGAGCGCGAGATGGCGCAGTATAACCACAGTCTCGGCAGATTCCACCTTGCAGGTATTCCGGCGGCACCCAGGGGTATCCCGCAGATCGAGGTTACCTTCGATATAGACGCAAACGGCATCGTTAACGTCTCCGCTCAGGACAAGGCGACAGGCAAGCAGCAGTCTATCACCATAAGTGGCTCGACCAGGCTTTCCAAGGAAGATATCGACAAGATGATGAAAGACGCCGAAGGCCATGCCGAGGAAGACCGCAAACTCAAGGAGTCGGCGGAGGCAAAGAACCAGGCCGAGCAGCTTCTATACTCAACGGAGAAGACTCTGAAGGACCTTGGAGACAAGGTTTCATCCGAAGATAAGCTTGCAGTCGAAAATGCTCTGGGCGAGTTGAAAAAGGCCGTCGAGTCCAACGATACGGAGAAGATAAAAACAGCGTCCGAAGCCGTTCAGCAGCAGGCCTATAAGCTCTCTCAGATGCTTTACGAGCAGGCTTCCAAGGCCCAGGCGGGACCGGAAGGCGCGGCGCCGGAAGGACCGGAAGCCGAGGCTCCCAAGCAGGAACAGGAAGATGAAGGCGTGATCGACGCTGAATTCAAAGCGGAATAGGTGTTAGGTGATGGGATTGGGTATCGGCAAGAGAAACCCCAGGTTTATCGGGAGTTCAATCGCGATACGCCGGTAAGTTTCGGGACTAAAGTCCCGAAACACCAAACACCAACACCAAAGCTGCACAAAGCTTTTATCCCTCCAGGGCATCTTGCCTGGAGGGATAACAAAGGGATTAGTAGGTTCTCTTATGTGTTGGAGATTAACTTTCTTCCCTAACACCTAAAACCAAACACCCATCACCCAATAAAGAAAGGAGCGAACAGCAAATGATTAGCAGATGGGATCCATTTCGAGACATGACCGTATTGCAGGACAGAATCAATCGACTTTTCAACGAATCGGCCGGTCGGACAGAGAATACGTCGAGCCGGACATGGTCGCCGGTGGTCGATATTATCGAGACAGAGAGCGACCTTGTTGTTCGCGCGGAGCTTCCTGGCATAAGCCGCGAAGATATCGATATCGAAGTGACCAGCGAATCGCTCAACATCAAAGGTGAGCGAAAGTTCGACGAAGCGGCCAAGGATAGTTACATCCGAGTCGAACGGCCATATGGACCGTTCCAGAGGTCGTTCAGCATAGGAGTGCCGGTCCAGCCGGATAAAGTCAAGGCCAGCTATCGAGACGGCATGCTTGAGGTAATCATCCCCAAGGCCGAGGAAGTGAAGCCTAAGAAGATCAAAGTTAACGCGGAATAAAAGCATAGGTGTATCGGGAGTTCAGTCCCGATACGTAGGTCAGTTTCGGGACTTAAAGTCCCGAAACACCAAAAGTTAACGCTGAATAGGTGTTAGGTGTCGGGAGTTGGGTGATAGGGAGCAGATTATCCCTTCCCCAACACCCAATACCCAACACCCAATACCCGACGAAGCCGAAGGCAATAGTTATCGGTTCCGGCCCTATCCGCATCGGTCAGGGGGTCGAGTTCGACTACTGCNNCCCAACACCCAATACCCAACACTCATCACCTGGAGTAACGTCGGTGGCCACGAATTACAAAGATTACTATAAAATACTGGGCGTTGACCGGAACGCATCGGAGAAGGAGATAAAGTCGGCTTATCGCAAGCTGGCTCGAAAGTATCATCCCGATGTGAACCCGGGAGATAAGGCCGCCGAAGAGAAGTTCAAAGAGGTCAGCGAGGCCTATGAAGTCCTGACGGATAAGGAAAAGCGTTCGAAATACGATCAGTTCGGTCAATATTGGGAGCAGGCTGGCGCGCCCGGCCAGGGTGGTCCCGGAGCAGGTTGGCCTGGAGGAGGCGACTTCACATTCGACTTCGGCGGGTTCGATCAGACGGGCCAGCGGGTCGATTTCGGAGGTGAGGGCGGTTTCGATCTCTTTGAGATGCTTTTCGGAGATAAGCGCGGCGCGACTCAGACTCGAAGACGACATGCGCCTCCCGCCACGGGCAGGGATATCGAGTCCGAGATGGAGATATCTCTTGAGGACGCTTTCACTGGAACTAAGAAGTCATTTGCCATCAATGGGCGCAGGATAGAGGTTACTATTCCCAAGGGAGTGCGTGACGGCCAGAAGATCAGGCTTACGGGCCAGGGGGAAGAGGGCCCGGCAGGTCGAGGCAATTTATACATAAAAATGAAAATACGCCCGCATCCGATCTTTGAACGCAGTGATGACGATCTGAAGATGGAGGCGGCAGTTGATTATATAACCGCGGCTCTGGGCGGAGAGATTACAGTGCCCACATTATCGGGTCGCGTGACGATGAAAATACCGGCGGGGACATCGGGCGGCAGAACGTTTAGATTGCCGGGTCAGGGCATGCCGAAGATGAAAGACAGCGGACGAGGCAATTTATACGTAAAAGCCCAGATCGAGATTCCCCAGCATATATCGGCAAAAGAACGCGAGATGTTGGAGGAGATCAAGAAGCTGAGAGCCGGTTAATTGTGAAGCGAGTTGGGCATATAGTGCCCATCACCTTCACCTAAAGTGAAAGTGGAGGTTCATATGCGACGTTATGAAAAAGATGAACCGTTATATTTAATAGGCGTAGCCGCAAGGTTGTGCGAATTGCATCCGCAAACGCTGCGAATGTATGAGCGTCTGGGATTGGTACACCCTGCAAGAATCGGCCAGAAAAACAGAATGTATTCAGAGGCTGATATAGACCGGTTAAGACAAATTCAACGATTGACACAGGATATGGGAGTAAACCTGGCAGGCGTTGAAGTAATTCTTGACCTTTTGGACAAAATGCAGCGCATGCAAGAGCATATGGAGAATGAAATCGAACGTATGCATCAAATCATGGAGGAGAGAGTCAAGCGGATGCAGAAGTAAGATTCAGACGGCATTTATAAAAATAGCTGCCAGGCGGGTTTACAAACAGAGCTTTCGGTGCTATAATCCGTTCACTGGCGTAAATCCGTGTGGAATTTACTGAAGGAGGGTGAAAGGTTGCGAGTTGGTGTCGTAAAGTGGTTCAACGACGCTAAAGGGTATGGCTTCATCGCTACCGACGAAGGCAAAGACATCTTTGTGCATTATTCCGCCATTAATATGGATGGTAGGAAGACCCTTTTTGAAGGGCAGCAGGTGGAGTTCGAAATAGCTGATGGTCCCAAAGGCCCTCAGGCTGCCAACGTCTCCGCCGTGTCGGCGTAGAACCTAAAAACTTAAAAGAGCGTGCCCCGAGCATTATTGCCGGGGCATAAATTGCGTACCTTCCGCAACTTGCAAAAAAATGAGGAAAACAGTCTCTTTAATACTTACTATCTCGTTTCTTATCACTGCAATTACCGGCCTCTTGATGATGTTCGCTCATGTACGTCAGGTAACCCCTCTTCATGAACTTATGTCCCTCGTCCTGGTTATTTCAGCCATCTTTCACATCGTATTGAACGCCAAATGTATCTGGTGCTACATCAAGGAAAATGCCGTCCTCACAGGTATCCTTCTGTTGCTTGCTATCGCGATAACTGTTCTGCTGATTGTCGCCAATCCTCATCAAGAGCGCGGCCATGGGCCGCAATATCAGCATGGCCAACAAGCGCTGGATCGGGATTAGGCAGCCAGGTTCATAAATGACCGGACGACCGAAATTACATAACCTAGGTAATATGTATGGTTTCGGGACGAGGGCATTCCGAAACAACACACATATAACCTATTACCTCCTTATACGCTGCTGCATGGACACATCCCATACGCTGCCACCTTGACACGAAACCTCCGCACCCATATAATTAAGCCGTTGGATACGCTTTCTAGAGCGCTGTTTCGGATAGTCGGAGTNNCAATATGAATCAAGTTCTCATCGACCTGGCACTCGAATTAGGAAAACTCATCTTAATTGCCGTGGTCGTCCTCATATTTATGCTCACCGCAGTTCTCTATCTGGTCCTTAAGCTCAGATGGGTTATTGCGAGGATTCAGTCTCGCCTCGGACCGAACCGAACCGGCCCCTGGGGTATCGCCCAAACTGCAGCCGATGCGCTAAAGCTCCTGCAAAAAGAAGATGTAATCCCACGTGGCGCCGACAAGTGGCTCTTTACCATAGCCCCGGCACTGGTATTTATTCCCGCGTATCTGGTTTACGTGGTGGTTCCATTTGGAGCAGGGCTTACGGCTCAGAGCCTGAATGTCGGCATCATGTATATCAGTGCCATATCATCGATCAGCATTATCGGTATCATAGTCGGCGGATGGGCCTCCAACAATAAATGGTCGCTTTTGGGCGCATTCAGAGGCGCATCCCAGCTCATCTCATATGAGGTTCCTATTATCCTTGCAATGGTGGTGCCTGTTCTAATCACAGGCTCGCTGGATTTGGATAAAATCGTAACCAATCAGGCGGGCGGGTTCTGGCACTGGAACCTTTTCACCGGTTTTCCGATGCTACCGCTTGCGTTTCTAATGCTGATGATTGCGGGTCTAGCTGAGATCAACGTAACACCGTTCGATATTATGGAAGCTGAGTCTGAG
>DJHI01000067.1 GCA_002431715.1 Armatimonadetes bacterium UBA5829 | reverse complement strand
TTCAGCTTGCCAAAGGCTCGATCCATGCAGCCATCCAGACTCTGCTTAAAACCGCCGGTATAACGGATGAGGATCTCGATCAAATCCTTCTTGCGGGTGCGTTTGGCAGTTATATTCGAGTCGAGAGCGCTATTCGCATCGGCCTGATTCCAGATGTCACGCCCGAAAAGGTGGTTTCCATAGGCAATGCTGCCGGGTCTGGAGCTAAATTGGCTCTTTTATGCGAAAAAGAGATGGAACTGGCCGGAAAACTGGCAAAAATGGCCGAGCACATAGAACTTGCAGTCTCACCTGATTATCAGAAGGAACTGATGGAGAGAATGATGTTCCCGGAGAATACAGTTTTATCTTAAGTCAAATATTTAAAGTTTTTTCTTATACAGCCTTGCATACTGAAGATTCAGTCGTTATACTGTTTGCGAGGGCAGGTAAAATATTCCTGTGCACAAATTCGCGTGTTCGCGACAAAATTAGGTTCCGATTTTAAGGAGGAGCTAGAGTGGCTGATATGGAAGCCCTGGCGCAGGCCATAATAAACGGCAAGGCGCCCGATGCAAAGAAGATTACTGAAGAGGCTATTGCTGAGGGAATGAACCCCGGCGATATTCTCAACAACGGTCTCGTTGCCGGCATGAATGTTGTCGGCTCGAAATTCAAGAACAATGAGTTTTATGTTCCAGAAGTCCTTATTGCGGCGCGTGCCATGAAGATGGCTATGGAAGTGCTGCGTCCGAAGCTTGCGTCAAGCGGAGTTGAGGCTAAGGGAAAAGTCGCGATCGGAACTGTAGCCGGTGACCTCCACGACATCGGGAAGAATCTGGTCGCCATGATGCTCGAAGGCGCCGGGTTCGAGATAATAGACCTTGGGGTCGATGTGAAGCCTCAGGCATTTGTGGAGGCGGTAAAGGATGGTGCAAATGTCATCGCTCTATCCGCACTTTTAACGACCACAATGCCCGCAATGAAAGATACCATCGAAACACTGAAATCCGAGGGTGTGCGCGATCAGGCATCTGTTATGATCGGCGGTGCTCCGGTGACTCAGAATTATGCCGATGAGATCAGTGCGGACGGCTATGCTCCCGACGCCGCCAGCGCGGTCGATAAGGCAAAAGAACTCCTCAAGATTGCATAGCAGTTGTAAGTTTTGGGCTGTGGGTTGTGTGTTATAAACCCGCAGCCCCCAGACCCCTAATGCTGACCTTACTCATCCCATATGGGATAAGTAAGGTCAGGGTCAGAAGGTNNATAAACTCTAGCTTTATTTGCAATCATCGTTTATAATTATCTCATCATCTTCGGAGGTATGGTAGATTTGCAGGGCAATCTCACTCCGGCTTCATTTGGAATAATCTGTATAGCAATATCTCTCGGTTCGTTCGGGCAAATTTTTCTTAAGCTCGGACTTGGGGCAAAGAAGCTTGCCGCCGGTTCAGTAATGCAGACTTTCGTAAACATTCTTCATGCCATGGCGGCTCCATATGTTCTGCTCGGCTTGGGGCTTTATGTAGTCAGCACGCTTTTTTGGATCGTGGTTCTCAGCAAAGTAAGGCTGAGTGTTGCTTACCCGTTGATCAGCATGAGCTATATTTTGGTGGTCATACTATCAGGCTGTATGCTCCATGAGCAGGTCAATTGGATATATGGAGGAATCGGCCTGGCGCTGATTTCCATCGGCGTCTCTTTCATCGGTGTCGGACTTGGCCAATCGAAGGAAAAGGCTTGTAAGGAGGATAGCGGTGCAGGGTAATCTTACAGCCGGATCGTTTGGATTGATGTGTTTATCGGTCACTCTGATGGCCATTGCGCAGGTGCTGCAGAAACTCGGCCTCGGCAGCGTCAACCTCATAGCCGATTCAATGCCGGGAACCCTTATCAATATAATATGTGCAATGTTTCGTCCAAAGGTTCTAGTCGGGCTGTTTTTATACGTGATCAGCGCATTTTTATGGATTCTTGTTTTGAGTAAGGTAAGGCTGAGTGTGGCCTATCCGATGCTCAGCATCAGTTATTTTCTTGTTGTTATTCTGGCGGGGACCGTTCTCAAGGAGCGAGTTAACTGGAAGCTTGCCGGGCTCGGTCTGTTCTTTATCTCTGCCGGAGTGTCTTTTATTGGGTTCGGACTTGGACAAGGACACTAATAATTCACCCCGCTGTCCATCGTTTTGGGACAACCTATCCCGAAACATGCTGCCTTATGCACTGTTTATAATACTGGTTTGTATATTCCTCTGGCGGCCGATCTTTAAGGGAGAGGCGCTTCTGCCGGGTGATTATCTGGCGCAGATGTCGCCATGGAACACGGTCATCAAATCCACAAACCCACCTCCACAGTGGAACCCTCTTCAGTGGGATGCAATCGCACAGTTTTATCCCTGGCGAGTATTCTATGCCAGGTCGATGAACTCCGGGCATATTCCACTCTGGAACCCGCATCAGTTCTGCGGTACGCCGTTCCTTGCCAACGGCCAGTCGGCTGTTTTATATCCCGGCAATCTACTATTTTTGATCTTTACTCCGATTACGGCATTTACTATATTCGCCGCGCTGCATCTATTCATGGCTCAGGCATTTACATACAAGTTTATGCGAGAGATTGGCGCTCAAATGCTCGGCGGAACAGTAGCGGCAATATGTTTTACATTCAGCGCGTTCATGGTCCTCTGGCTCGAACTCCCGACGTTTATTAGTGTAGCAGTATATATACCTTTAACGTTTTTTCTTATACAGAGATCGGTTCAAAGACGGTCGGTATTCTATGGAATGCTAGCAGGCGGATCACTCGGGCTGGCTGTTCTGGCCGGACATTTACAGATTGCATTTTATGTGGGCTTGGCTGCTTTATTGTGGTGGCTGTGGAAATTTATGGGGCTGTGGAGGGCTGAAGGCCGCTTATATGCCGTGGCGAAGATTACGCTGCCCTTTGCTGCTTTTATTGCTGTGGCGATATTGATTTCAGCCGCACAGGTTTTGCCAAGCGAGGAACTCTCTATTAATTCTCATCGTTCTCGCACTATTTCGGATGCGGGATATGCAGCATTTATCGGCAATGCCGTTAAGCCCTATCGGCTCGTGACTATGTTCGTCCCGGACTTTTTCGGCAACCCAAGCAAGAATAATTATTTCCTCGGCAGCGCGGCAGACTATATGGAGTACGGCCTTTATATAGGTATTCTGCCCTTGATGCTGACTCTGATCGCTTTGAGCCGCTTGAAAGACAAACTGTGTATAGGATTCTTTGTTTTTCTTGCACTGCTTGCTCTTTTGTGTGCGCTGGGCACTCCCATTAACGCTCCTTTCTATTATCTGATCCCCGGATTTGGGGCTTTGGGCGGCCCGCATAGAATACTATTGCTCTATTTCTTTGGAATTGCAGTGGTGGCCGGTTTCGGTGCGGATATTTTTTCCGAGAATGCTACAAAGAAAGTGCGGATAGGGAGCAGGGAAGTTATGTGGGGTGAAATTGCTGCTCTTCTCGCTTTTCTAGTAATGGGGATTATCTTTGCCATAACCAATACAATAGGAACAGGATATATAGAGGGCATCACTGAGAAGCCGTTCTCCGGCCTCGCCGGTCCCAATGGTCGAATTTTTGCGGTTTTGCTTCTGGTATCCGTAGCCTTACTTCTAGCACGAAGCAGAGATACGGTCAGCCACTCGATGTTTCCTGCGATGGTTATTGCTCTAATTACAGCTGATCTTTTTGCATTTGGACTAAACTATAATCCAACGTGCGAGCGTTCAAAGGTCTATCCCGATACAGCTCTTACGAAGAAACTTCAGTCATTGACAAAAGACGGTTCTCGAATAGCGCCCATCAATCCGACCTGGAGCCTCTATAAAACTCCCGAAGCAATTCTGCCACCGAATTCGGCCATGGCCTATGGACTCTATGATGTGCAGGGGTATGACTCACTTTTTCTCAAGAGTTATCAGCAGGAATTGGCACACATCGAGGGTGTAGATCCCAGCCCACTTGAAAACGGTAATATGCTGTTTATGAAAACTCCTTATGACGGTTTTTCGCATGCTCGTTATGTCGTTTCAAAATATGATGAGCACCTGATGGAGCCTGATCGGGCTGGAGAGCATACAAACCCGCCTCTGGATATAATCGACGGCACTTATATCTATACTACTGAAAGTGTTTATGACGGTGCCTGGGCAGGTTTCCACAATAATATTCCTCAGGCTCGTTCGTTTATGTGGACTGTTCCTTTTAAGTGGAAGGGTCCAAATTGCATAAGCATCGATAACACGAGCGCTCCGGTTGGATATGGCGATTTGCCTGTCGAATATGTCTGCTTCGACACATTGAAGTATCCCGGATGGACAGCTAAATCCGGCAAAAAGCCACTTGTATTAGCGTCAGTAGATGACAAGCTCGAGGTGAACGGAAGAGTTATACAAGTCTCATTTTCGTTCGATCCCTTCTCGTTCCACTTCGGCCTATACCTTATGCTCATAGGTATTGCTTTGATCTGCGGAGTTGGCACACATCGGTTCCTGAAGTATAATCATCATAGATGATGAATAAAGGAAGCAGATCGGAACGGAATTGGGTGTTTATATGGGCGGCGGCAATCGCACTCCTGAGTTCACTGCCGTACCTGTGGGGATTATACCTTGCTCCCAAGGGCTACCATTTCCTCGGACTAACCCATAACATCGACGACGGCGCAGTCTATCTTTCGTGGATGCGCCAGGCCGCCGACGGTCACTTCTTTATCAGAAATCTCTTCACCAGCGAACCTCAAGTGGCCAGAGCTTTCAACGTACTGTTCCTTGTGATGGGAAACTTCGCGCGAGTTACGCATCTACCGCTGATCCTAGTCTTTCACCTGTTTAGAATCGGATTCGGTATATTACTGATTTGGTCAATTTGGCGATTTTCAAAGCTCTTTCTGGCAGATTCGAATCAGCGCAGGCTTCTGATCCCATTAGTCGGTCTTTCTGCTGGAATAGGCTGGCTTATTCCTGGCGCTCAGGCTCCAACAGGATCTGTCGATGTATGGCAGCCTGAAGCGATCACTTTCCTGTCGATATATCTCAATCCTCTCTTCCTAGCAGGTCTGGTACTGATGATCTGGTCGTTTTACTTTCTTCTCAGGATGCAGAGAACCGGCAGAGTAGGGGACACCGTTATCGCAGGCACTATGCTGCTACTACTCGGTAATATTCATACGTATGATGTTATCACGGTAGGATGCGTGTGGGCTGTTTACGTAGTAGTTATTTGTATAACAGAACACAAGATCAAGATGAAAACTATAACACTAAGTTTGCTGACAGCCATTATCGCACTGCCGTCAGTCGCATATCAATACTATATCTATAAGATCGATCCCGTATACGCTGCACGAGTCAATTCTCCGACGCCGTCACCGGAAATCTGGTCGTTTTTTACCGGTTACGGTCTGGTTCTAATTGGAGCCTTGACTGCAGTGATAATCCTCGCAAGAGTCGGCCAATTCAAAATTCAAAATTTTCCTCGTGGTGTGGGCAGTATTAGGTTTTATATTGCCGTATATCCCAGTCGGCCAGCAGCGAAAGTTGGTTATGGGACTTCACATACCACTATGCATACTGTGTTCGATTGCACTATGCTGCTTGATGGAGCGTATCCCACAGTCATTCAGACGAAGTGCATTATTAGTCCTGATTCTCGTGATGGCCATAAGCAACATCAATTTCGTGGCTCAGGATATGAAACTTCTGACTCAGGGCCGGACCGTCACCCATTATGCTCCATTCATAAGCGATTCTGATCTTGCTGCTATGCGATGGCTCATGGAACACACCAAAGTGAGCGATACTATATTTGCTCCGCCGACTTTTGCACTCTTTGCACCCGCGTTCACGGGTCACCAGGTCTATTACGGCCATTGGAGCGAGACGCCTGACTATGCTATGAAGCTTAATGACTGGATTGGGTTTATTGATCCTGACTCAACGGATGAATTCCGTATGATGATACTTAATGCAGCCGGAGCCGGATATGTGGCAGGTCTGCCGGAATGTAAATACTCGTTCCTTAAACAAGTTGGGCCGGAAGTCTACAAAAAAAACCTGCAAAAAGTTCAGTAATATGGTTGACAAGGTCATTTTGCAGTGGTATCATATATCTCGCGCCTGGGGGTAGAGACACTCTCCGAGGCGTCTTTAGTTCTTTGAAAACTAAATAGTG
>DJHI01000143.1:5972-8450 GCA_002431715.1 Armatimonadetes bacterium UBA5829 | reverse complement strand
GATACAGTGGCCATGGCGCCCATTATAACCGGGGATTTCACTTCCGCGCTGGCCGCATCCACTGAATCGGAATCAACGAAGTCGGTAAGCGCAGCGCTTTTCGACACAGTGACAACCACTATTATCAATTCATTTATGGACGGGCTAACTTGGAGCTCCGGTTACATCAAATCATTCGACGGGTCCAAGCAGGGTGCTGCAGCGAAGGCCTCGCGAACAGTCTATAACTGGAAAATCAATAAACGATATACGATACCGATCACAGGTGATCTGCTCGGGACTGTGGGCCATGACAGCATGATTGGTGGAGGTATTGGCGCGGACCTGACGGAATTTACCAGACTTCAGGCAGGCGTTGGCTATGCGCCAGGCGGATATGGCTGGGTATGGAGTCTATTTCCGATTGACCTGAGCTTTTAGGAGGCAGATCATGGTAAGTTGTCCAGTTTGCAAAATCAATATGTCCGATGATGGCACGCTCGTCTTGCCTATGACCGAAAAGATCAAAATCGAGACGAATAAGCTCGTGCATAAGGGCAAGACATATTTCTTCGATTCTACAGACTGCGCTCGGGAGTTCGCCGCGAACCCGGATAAGTATGCGGAGAAGTGACAATGAAAATTGCAATCGATCCAGGCCATGGCGGGTCTGATCCGGGAACATCGGGCAATGGCATTAAAGAGAAAGATTGGGCCCTGGAGTTTGCGGCTCGTCTTGGTCACCACTTAAGGGCTTTAGGAGCCGAAACGGTGATGACGCGCATTATTGACGAGCGTCCATCCTTGTCAAAACGCGCTCGCATTGCAGTGGCCGCGCACGCTGATCTATTTGTCTCGATCCACACTAATGGTGTTTTGGACCGGACGGCAAACGGCGCAGAGGCGTTTTATGCTCCAACTGGCAACCATCAAGGCAATTCAAAGGGTATATGTGAGCAACTCCTCACTGTGCTGGCTACAGCAGGCATGCGGAACCGGGGAGTAAAGCCGGATAATAAATCCAACCACAAGAGCCTCACGGTGCTAAGAAACACTTGTAAAGTGATGCCGGCCGTGCTCGTCGAATTCGGCTTTATAACCAACACTCATGACTCCAAGCTAATGAGCGATAAATATTGGCGCGAAGCTCTGGCTGAGAAAATGGCCAAGGTGATTGTCGAATGATCTCGACTCCCCCAGGAACGCTGATCACCATAGAAGCTTCCTGCAATGGTTTTAAGACCGCATATTATTGCGTTGTGGCGAATCCTCTCTTTGAGGATAAGATATTTTACGTATGTGGCTCCTGGCGCGGTGATCCGCTGCCAGGAGTCCACGTTCGGATGGTTATTCGGGTTAATCCGAATGGAGCCTTTGTTTTAGTCGAGGGCTGGATGCTGATAGATGGTCGGATTCTAATCGGCCAGCAGATCATAGACCCGAGAACGCTACCCCCGTGATAGCGTTCTCTCTCTTTTTTTTGTCTAAACATACGAACACACGTTCGCTACTAAGGAGGTAGCCATCATGATGATTAAGTCTCCAATTCAGTATTTCGGAGGCAAGCAAGGTATGGTCAAAAACTTATTGCCATTGATTCCCGCACATCAGACTTATGTTGAGGTATTTGGCGGGGGTGGATCGCTCATACTTTATAAGGAACCAAGCCCTGTCGATGTGTATAATGATCTCGATTCAAACCTGGTGAATTTTTTTAGAGTGCTGCGGGATCCGGTTCAGTTTGCCGATTTTTATCAACGTGCCTGGCTGAGTCCTTATAGTCGCGAGGAGCAGTCATTTTGCCGGGAACATCTCAATGATGACCTCGATCCCGTTGAACGCGCCAGGCGGTTCTTTGTCTTGGCTAGATATTCATTCAGTGGCATTATCGGCAATTCATTTGCCCTAGAGGTAACGAAATCGTCGAGAGGTATTGTAGGCAAAGCATCCGCTTACAAGAACGTGCTTTGTTGGCTGCCGATCATATCTGAGAGACTAAGTAGTATTGAGATAGAACATTATGACTTTCGGAGGATCCTCGATATCTACGATCGTCCGGAGACGTTCTTTTATTGCGATCCGCCTTATGTGCCGAGCACTCGGCGTGCCGGCGGGTATCAGTGTGAAATGACTGAAACCGATCACCAGGACCTGGTGGAGCTGCTCAGGAATATAAGAGGTAAAGTAATGCTCTCAGGGTATCCGAATGAGCTATATGAAACTCTTGGATGGCAGCGGAAAGAATGGACTGTCAATTGCTCCGCAGCCGCCAGGACGCGAGCAAGTGGTCTCCAGGGCGCGGGAGGCGCCAGTGGTCAGAAAAGGGTGGAGTGTGTGTGGATGAATTATGAAGTGGACACGTAATGGACACATGGGTTATCAAGTATGGCCAAGTCAAACCTGATTATGATATTGAGAATCACGCTCAGAAACCATGGAAATCACTGCAAAAAATGTATAGTCGAACATACTGGGTTGGGTTCGAATCCCGGCCTCTCC
>DJHI01000143.1:1145-5955 GCA_002431715.1 Armatimonadetes bacterium UBA5829 | reverse complement strand
TTTTGTGCTCAAAAATGGCCGTTTTTCAGAAACTGCAACCAAACTGCAACCATTACTGGTAAATATCAGCCTTCAATCACCTTGATTGAGGGCTTTTTGTTTAGCAGGGTTTCGGTTATCTCAGCAGCTTGCTGCTGATGTTGTGGTCGCGGATGGATGTAGATATTCTGAGTGGTGGTAGCAGCGGAATGTCCCAGACGCTCGGCTACTACTTCAAGAGGAATTGGTGGGGATAATAGGTCGCCTCGTTTTTCTAATACATGAGCAATAAGAAATACTATTTGCAAAATAATCAGCAGTGACTTAATCGTAAGTTCACATAATTGTCGTTGACTGCCCTGTTTTTGTTGTGGCATACTTGCATGTAAATCCTCCAAGGTCAGTCATTATTCTAATTAGTACTCTGATTGTAAATATTTTCTCTCGAATGCATACACCGATGGATATTGGCTTTTCAAGCAATGTCAGTTAATCAATTGAAAGGGGTATTCTAAATGATCAGGTTGTTCAAAAGCGTACTTCTGTTCTATTCCATTTATTTAATGTCAGCTGCATCTCCGGTATTGGCTGATATTAAGTCGGATTTCCTCTCATCTAATCCAAACACAAGCGGTTGGACTGTCGGTTATCTCGACAAAGACAATAGCTTTGTAGCCTACAATTCCACATTCGACGATGGCAACGGTATTGCAGGCTGGACAATGGACAAGACTCCGGGCCCTAAAGGTGATGTCACGATCAATTACACCGACCAACCGATCGATAGATACGGCATTCACTGGGAGCCGGGTGAGATACTCGTTCACTCATGCTTAATTGGCAGCGGAGTTGTAATAAAATGGGACGCCTCCAGCTCTGAGGCATCTTCAGTGGATTTAAGTGTTACCGAACATACACCAGGCAGCGACGCAAATATTCAACTTTGGAGTGATGAGACTAAGCTCTACGATGGAGTAGTTACCGACTCAACCTCTACAGACACTGCATCTGTTTCCAGCACAACCAGCGTGAGCAATGCACTGGAGAAAACCTGGGCTTTGACTCCGAATTACAGCAGCGAAGTAAAACTGATAGTTTTACCTTCTGAGAGTAAAATTGTTTCTCACCATTTAGGAGTCTTTCTAAAAGTCAATTTGAAATCTGCAGACGAGGTTTCCAGCGTCTCAGCTAAGTTTGGCCGTCGTCTACCCACACTGCAGGCAAAATCTAGTGATTTGCAGATGGCTTCTAAAGCTGGACTTGATTCGGAGGTGTCGGTGAAATGAAACGAATATTCATTATCTTAGCTACTTGCTTTATTTTACTTGCCACTCCATGTATTGCAGATACTCTTTATGTTACAGCAGATGGTTCCGGAACCGGCGATTGGTACGGCGCATACAGCAGTATCAATGCAGCAATCAGTGTCGCATCACCTGGCGATGAAATCTGGGTGAGAGGTTATACAGATGGAACAGTATATGATGAGAATCTAACATTAAGCAGCAGAGTGGCTATAAGAGGTGGCTATACAGGCAACGGCAGCGAACGAAGTGAAAGCTACATTACTACTGTCTTTCCGTCAAGCGGAACAGTGATTTCCGCGAGCAATATCGCTGCCAGCCCGGTTACTCTTGTTGAATATCTGACCATTAAGAATGGAAACTTCATTAAGGGCCTTACTGCTGGAGGAATCAATTGCATAAGCGCATCGCCTACAATCCAACACTGCCATATCTGTTATTGTGGCGCCGAGATTGCAAGCGGCATATGCGCCGATTACAACTCATCACCGACAATCGAGGATTGTGAAATAGACAACAATAGCACAGACAATGGTCAGGCCGTAGTGTTATTGTATAACGGCATTTTTAGAAGAAATAAGATTCATAATAATGATGGCACCACTCAACAGGCGGGCGGAATATACATCGGTTCTTACGGAGGCGGAGTTACAGTCTCTGATAACCATATATATTCCAATTCGGCATTATCGTCTGGCGGCGGAATCTATATAGATAATACCTCAGTAACACTGACAGGCAATATCATCGAAAATAACACAGCATACTACGGCAGTGCCATTTATTGGAGTAAAGGTGCTGACTCCGGCATTATGTATAACAATGTCATCAAAGGCAACAGCTATGGAGCGTCAGCGATATTCATAGACACAACTGCTTCTACCAGCTTTGTAAATAACACCATTATTGGTAATACAGGCGATGGTTCTGAGATAACCGGCGGCACGCTGAATTTATATAATAATATCATCGCCAATAACTCCAACTATGGGGTTTATACCTCCGGCACAATAGATTATTCATACAATAATTGCCTCAATAGCAATGGTACGGGGGACTACAATGTCACACCCAGCTACATTGCAGGGATAGTCACAACTAGCCCTTCGTTTGATGCAGATGGGTATCACTCATCTTCAGGTTCCGTATGCGTCGACACCGGATATGACAGCGCTCCTGGCCTACAATCGGTTGACTTGGACGGAGAGCCGCGAAAGGTCGATATCGATGGCGCTGGAACCACGGGCACTCAAGTGGACATCGGAGCGGATGAATACTATCCCGACTATACCAGTTCTCCGATGGTTGATAATGACCTTCCCACCGCTGATCTGAATAACGGGCCGGGCAGATGTAATATAAGGTGGGCTAACTCGACAGAGTTCACCGTTGGTTATGGTGATGATTTTACTCTTCCCGCGGGGCCGAATTGGGTTGTCGACAAATTAACCATATGGGCTGTACCGGATATTCCCGCATCTCCTGAATATTATCTGGGCGATCATTACCAGAGTATTTATTTATATGGTGGCGCGGTCGGTAGTGCATTTTCAAGTATCTGTAGCGGCACATTTTCTACCGGAAGTAATACTGTCAGCAGTGTCACGCCCACCAGCTCTCAAATTGTTGTCACATCTACAGATTATGTTGTAGGTGAAGCAACAGTCAAATATGAGGCAGCGGATGGTTCATCCCAGCAGATGTGGAAGGTCGAGTTCAGCGCCCCAGGCTGGACGCTTACAGGCGGGACGTCCTATTCTTTCGGCGTTATGGGAGTTCCGAGAGTAGACAGACTTTGGTTCAACCACGCAACGCATTATGCCAGCAAAGGCGATGGTCAAGTCCGAGAGTTTGATACATCAAGCCCTTCCGGAACCAGAAGCCTGGTCAGCGGCAGCGCCTGGTTCGGAGGCAGTGGTTCGGATATTAATGTTCAGATATATGCGCATCCGCAATAGGATGCGGGGCGAGGGAGGATGCAATGTTTTTTTTGTTGAGAATGCGCAATCAATCATTATTATACAGTGTACGGTTTTTGGTAATATGCATAGTGATGATCTTTTCTATCTGTGCGATTGTGTGTAGTGATGATCTCGATTATTGTGAAGATGTCCCGGCAGGCGGAACTTGGGTTAGCTCATATCCCGACTGGTGGGTAAGTTCTGCCTGGCAATATGGTGGCAATACATATTGGGAAAGCGATGAAGTTCATGTCAGCCAGTATGATGTAGTCACGTTTTGTTTTCCTACTGGAGGTTGCTCAATGGGCAGCTGCTGGGTAAACATTTCTGATGCTGATACTTATGAGTACGGAGGAAGCCAGTGCTACGCGGAAACTGGATGCACTGGAGGTGTAAACTGCCATTGGACCAACACCTGGAATGTTCCCGGAGCTACGATTGTCGGTGATCCCGGAGGTAGTTGTAATGTCACTTATGATGAACCCGGCATATATACTGCCTCATGCACTGTCTACGATACTGGAGAAGGCATAGCCGACGATCCGAAGACATACACGTGGAATGTCACGGCGAAAGCAGCCATTCCAGCCGTTCCCGATTCCATAACGCTGGATAATATGTCTGGAAATGGCTCTGAAACTGGTAATTGCAGTTGCCCAAACAGCAACGGTGTGTCTATTAGTTTGAAGTCGGCCGAGGTTACAACCAAGGTTACTTATCCTGGTGGCGAAGACCCAGGTACAGGCGGAGATTCGAGTACGGTGCATGCCAGCGGAAGCGAATGTGTCGAGTGCTATGATACTTGGAGTGGACTCTATGCAATAGTGTGGAACCGATTCGGTCAGGGTGTACGTATTGGTCCCGTGAATATACCAAGTTCAGGTACAAATCCGATTTCCTTCTCAGTCGGTGTTGCATCATATAGCGGCACAATCAGTTCTAGCGGGTCGGTGCAAGGAACGTTCACATATACAGACGGCAGCACGACATCACTCGGTTTTAGTCGTCCCGGCCCGCCATTCAAATCGATACATTTGCCGCAGGCAAAAGTAAGTGCAGCAGGCCTTGAAACAACTTATAACCGCACAGATACCGAGGATACCGTAACTACACCTAACGGCGATGTGTGGGTATATGGTCACGTTGAGGGCGACAGTTCGACAATCACTTCTATCACATCTCCTGATGGAACATATGTGAAAGCCAACTATGTGGCTAGCGGCGACGCAGCCGGAAAACTGGAGTCGGTCAGAATATATACAAGTAAATCAGTATATGATGCCAGTTCTAGCAATTATTTGTCTACAACAGACTATACTTATTACACGAGTGGCGAATCATACGAAATTGGAAAGCTAGATACGGTCACGATAAACGGTGGACAGACCACCAAGTATTCATACAGCGAAAATGGGGAGGTTATCACCGTTCAGGAACTGAACTCGTCAAACGCTGCACTGACCGAAACTGTCTACGACTATCGCGAACCATCCACTGATCCGGATGGCGATTCAAGCACTCTCACGACAACTGTCACACGCAAGAATCTGGCGGATTCGGCAAAGA
>DJHI01000143.1:0-1116 GCA_002431715.1 Armatimonadetes bacterium UBA5829 | reverse complement strand
CATCGGGCATAACAACGTATTATAATTACAACACCGCCCGCGTTCCAGTAGAGATTATCCATTCAACATCAAGCCGCGAAATATCCGAAATAAATACCTATTATACGGATGCAAGCGGACACCCGACCATATGGCTGAAAACCCACCAGGATGTGCGTGGCAATTATACTCACTATGATCGTGCGACTGCTACCCTGTCTTGTGTGGACGCAATAAAGGTCGCTTCAGGTCCCGATGAGCCAACAGATTGGAGCACTATTACTCCAATAAAGCAGTATGAGTATTATACTGCCGATTGTACTGATGGAATGAAAGGCCAACTCAAGAAAGAGATCGTGCTCGATATCGATGGAACAACCGATCAGGTGACAGAATACAAGTACGGCTATAACGTTTCTGGCAAGTGGCGAACATCACCCACATCAACCATATATACCGATGCTTCAGGCACATCCAGAACCACCACCACCGTATATGATGCTATGGGCCGAGTTCTAAGCGATACCGATGCAAACGGTAAGAGCGTTGCATATGCATATGACAGCTTGGGCAGGCAAATTCTTACCATCCTTAAGTGGACAGATCAAGATGCTGACGGCGTGCCGGATTATTCAATCGATTCCGTGACAGGTGAGATTACCAGTAATGAGCTAGATGTTTATTCGCAAAACTTCTATTCCTGCTGTGCGCTCGAATGGTCCATGGATGAGAACGGCAAAAAAACATTCTATGACTACGATGACGCAAAACGGGTGATCGGTGTATGGACGGATACTCAAGGTACCTCGACAAGCCCTAATCGACTGGTCACTTATACCTACGACTCCCTTGGTAATCCGAATACAGTTACAACTTATTCTGACAATAGCACTTCCAGGGCAACGACATATACCTATGACAAGAACAATCGAGTAACGAAGATCGTCTATCCGCATAACGGAACAGAGGGAGAACTGCTGGGCAACGAAGAGTTCGGCTATGATGAAGTAGGCAATCTGAATTGGAAGATGGACGGCAACGGTGATTACACATTCTATAAATATGACGATCTAAACCGTCTGACCGATGTATACTACGATGCCGGAACACCGGGTAGTCCTATTACATATCCCACCG
>DJHI01000142.1 GCA_002431715.1 Armatimonadetes bacterium UBA5829 | reverse complement strand
TGGCGCTGGAGCTCTTCAAGCCGTTCGTGATGAAGACTCTGGTTGAGAAGAAGTATACTTCAAACATTAAAACGGCCAAGAGAATGATCGATCGTATGAAGCCGGAAGTCTGGGATGCTCTTGAGGACGTAATCAGCGAGCATCCGGTTATGCTAAACCGTGCTCCTACGCTTCACAGGCTTGGAATTCAGGCCTTTGAGCCGATTCTTGTAGACGGCAAGGCTATTCAGCTTCACCCGCTGGTCTGCCATGCTTTCAATGCGGACTTTGACGGAGACCAGATGGCCGTCCATGTCCCGCTGTCGGCGTCGGCACAGGCTGAAGCGAGATTCTTGATGCTCTCGATTCACAACCTGTTCTCACCGGCTGACGGCAGGCCGATTGTAGCGCCTTTGCAGGATATCGTTCTCGGGTCGTTCTACTTGACTATGAAGGCTGAAGATACCGCCGAAGACAGGCCGCTGCGAACATTCTCCGATGAAGAGGATGCTCTGCTGGCTTATCGAAACGGCCAGGTTGACGTTCACGAACCGATAAAAATCAGGCTGCCGAAGTCTTGGGATACTGACGAACTGGAGCTTAGAGAGCTTACAGTCGGAAGGCTGATATTCAACAATATCCTGCCTCCGAATATGCGATATATAGACCGAGAGATCGATAAGAAGATGATGGCTAAGCTCGTTGTCGATTGTTATGAAAAGAACGGCCACGAGCGAACGGTCAAGCTTCTCGATGACCTCAAGGATATCGGCTTCCGATATGCGACCTTCTCAGGTATATCGATCTCGATGACCGATATGGACATTCCATCCAAGCGCGATGAGATCGTCGAGCGAACACAGACCGCTGTCGCGAGAAAGAATCGTGATTATACCAGAGGTCTTATCACTCAAGCGGAACGCAAGCAGCAGGTTCTTGAACTGTGGACACGTGCTGCTGAAGATGTCGCTGAGGCCATTATCGAAGGAGTGGAGACCTTTAACCCGATTTCGATTATTACGACTTCGGGAGCTAGAGGTTCCAAGAGACAGATCACTCAGCTTGCAGGTATGCGCGGTCTCATGAGCGACCCGTTCGGCAACCTGATTGAAGACCTGCCTATTAAGTCAAACTTCCACGAGGGCATTAACGTTCTCGAGTACTTTATATCGACCCACGGCGCAAGAAAGGGTCTGGCTGATACGGCTCTAAGAACTGCGGACGCCGGATACCTGACCAGAAGGCTGGTAGATGTTGCGCAGGATGTCATCGTTCGCGGAGTCGACTGTGGCACCACCAATGGTGTCTATGTCTCCACGATAGAAGAATCCGGAGAGGTCATTGAGACCATCGGCGACAGGCTCAGAGGTCGAACCGCACTGGAAGACATCTATCTTCCGGGTCAAAGTGAGCCGTTTGTTAAGGCAAATGAGATTATCAGCGATGTAGCCGCAAAGGAGATAGAGGCTGCCGGTCTGACCAGGGTCGGTGTTCGATCGCCGCTCACCTGCGAACTCAGACAGGGTATCTGCTCCTGCTGCTATGGGCGCGATATGTCCTATAACAAACCTGTCGATGCTGGAACAGCAGTCGGTATTATCGCCGCTCAGTCCATCGGTGAACCGGGAACTCAGCTTACTATGAGAACCTTCCACACAGGAGGTGTTGCAGGTAAGTATCTGACCGGAGTTGCCGAGGTTAAAAAGAAGAAACAGGAAAGCCTGCGCGACCTTCACGAAGATATCCGTCGAGGTCTGGTCTCCATTGAAGATGGCGGCTCTGACGGCGGTATCGAGCGTGAGAGGGCAAGAGCGGTACAGGCTGTTCTTAAGGTTCTTGAAGACCAGGTTAGAGGTCTTCTGAGAGTTGTCGAGCTCTTTGAGGCTAGAAAGCCTAAGGGACAGGCGATTATCACCGAAGTTGCCGGTGAAGTGGTCGATATCGAGACCAGAGGTCTCAAGCGGGTGGTTATCCACTCCGATCAGCCGACCTACGATCCGTCGCTTCTTGCCGGTGAAGTTGTTGTCGATACGGTTGTGAATCCGAAGACCGGTGACACTATGGTCGAACCAGGCACGGAGCTTACCGAAAAACTGGCTCGCAAGCTCAAGGATGCAGGTGTGCAGACCGTTAAACTGCGCAAGACCCACCTCGTGCCTTATAGAGGCAACCTTGAGGTCGAGGTCGGACAAACCGTTCAGGCAGGCGACCGCTTGACTGAAGGCCCGATGGACCCGCATAAGGTCCTTGAGCTTCAGGGCGTGCGCGGCATTATGGAGTATCTCGTTCGAGAGATCCAGAGCGTTTACAAGTCACAGGGCGTCGATATCAACGATAAGCACGTTGAGATTATAGTCCGCCAGATGCTGCGAAAGCGCAAGGTTATCGAATCCGGCGATACAAGGTTCCTGCCGGGCCAGGTGGTCGACAAGTTCGACTTCGAAGACGAGAACACTCGCGTTAGAGAAGCAAGTGGAACCGAAGCAACAGCCGATTGGGTGCTCTTGGGTATCACCGAAGCGTCTCTTGCGACCGACAGCTTCCTCTCTGCGGCTTCGTTCCAGAAGACCACCAGGGTTCTCACCGACGCAGCCGTTAGAGGCAAGCGTGATAACCTCGTTGGTCTCAAGGAGAACGTTATCATTGGTCGACTTATTCCGGCGGGCACCGGTCTACCGAGATATAAGGGCCTCGACGTCATGAACGAAGATCACGATGTTATTACGACCGCTCGTCAGCTCCTCGAGCCGACATATGAAGAGGAAGAAGAAGAGCTTCTCCCGATCGATGATGAACTGGAGTTGGAGGATATGACTCCGCTCGGCGGCGATGATTCCCAGGCTGAGGAAGGGGAATCCGGGGAAGAGGAAGATGATCTTGAGGATGATGAAGTCTTCAAGAAACTGGCAAGCGCATTGTCTGATGAAGAGTCTGAAGAGTCCGTTTCAACCGATATGGATGATGAAGAGGGTGCAATAGACTCTGACAATGAAATCTAACATATAACCAACTGCAACAAAGATAATCTAAATACTGAGATGGTTCGGGATTAAGATCCCGAACCATCTTTTTCAGTGTCAGATACCAAATCTCAAATTCCAAATCTAAAATCAGAAAATCTCCGATTCCGGGGAATTGATTATCAGGTTATTGTGAACTGCTGTTACACCCGGCACCGACTCGGCTACTATAGGGGCCATGTTGTAGGCTAATTCGCTCTGCGCAAAGCCGGAAAGATCCACTATTCCATCCTTTACGGCAACATTGATCCCGACGATATTGAAAGTCTGCTTACTCAGCTTTTGGCGGACCTCAGCGGCAAGCCTCATATCCCTTTCACTGACTGGGGATACGCGCAATTGATTGTTTACGCACGAGACACCACGCACGCTCGACGCAAGAAAAGTCGCGACAGCCTTCTGTCGATCGCTGTACACATAGCCTGACAGGGTTACTACACCCTGGTTGTAACTTACACAGATGCGGCATCCGCATTCCGGGGTTAGTCCTTGCAGCCTGGAGTTGATATTGGCAACAATCACTTCATCATTTATAATAGGGCATGCAACTGTCGGCACTCCCCCGACCGGGCAGGGATTGTTCGATTCCTGTGCCGGAGCGGGCGTAGAGCCGATCAGCGCGATAGCCAGTGCTAACACTATCAAACCAAGATTTTGCATATTCATCACTTCCTGCCTCCGTAATAAGTTTACCCTGCAAAAGATTGGGAGAACATTTTCATTTCTTATGCGTCTTATAATAGTGTTAATGGTGAGGTGGGATCTATGAGAATAATAAAAACAGCACTGGTATTGGCTATTTTCCTAATGATGCTCAATGCCGATGCTGCCACTGTGCAGACGAAGAGTCCATTGGGCAATAAGGATGTGGAGAAGTCGGAGACAGCGGTCTGTGATCTTTTAGCCGATGCCTTGAGATCGGAACTCGGCACAGATATCGCATTTATAGCTGCAAGTGAAGTCAAAGAAAAGGATACTCCCTTTCCTGCAGGAAGCATATCGACATCGGATATTGCTTCATTGCTTTCATATCCCGATGATCCGCTTGCTCAGGTGGCCCTTACAGGCAAATCTGTCAAGCAGGCTCTGGAAAGAGGTGTCTCGATCTATCCTCAGCCTAATTTGGGGTTCCTTCAGGTATCAGGCCTTGAGTTTACATATGATCATTCCAAGAACGCAGGTGAACGAGCGACCTCCGTTACCGTAGGTGGAGTTCCTTTGATTGAATCCAAAACCTATACGGTTGCGATGACAAATTCAATGGCAAACGGCGCTTTAGGTTACTGGAAAGTCTGGACCAACAGTGATGTAGCCGGCAGATATTCGGACAAACATCTTTCGGATGCGCTTGAAAACTATTTCACTATTAATAAGACGATTGATTACAGTACCCTTGATCGAATTAAAATGACAAAGTAGGCAATAGGTGAGTCTGAGAGTGAAGACTAGAGAGTGGAGAACATTGAGACGCATGGCGTTAGGCGTTTTTATATGTTCTTTGCTTATAGTGATAATTGGATGCTTTCCGCATGGCAGTTCGGCAAATGTTCCCTCGTTTGATNNGGTAAGCAGGTGGGTTTCGGACCGAGATACCCCGGAACCGACGGTCACAAAAATACCGCTGAATTCATCATTCAAGAGCAGCTCAAACCCTATGCGGATATCGTGCACGTGCAGGAATTCCACAAGACCATACGCGGCAAAGACCTTGAGATGAAGAATATCATCGCCACTTTTAACCCGTCCGCAAAAAAACGGGTGCTGCTTGCAGCACATTGGGATACCCGTCCGACAGCCGATATGGAGGTCAATTCAGAGAAGCGAAAGCAGCCCATTCCCGGCGCAAATGATGGCGCCTCGGGAGTTGCCGTGCTTTTAGAGCTTGCCAGGATGTTCGCAAAACAAAAGCCGGATATCGGGGTGACAATGGTCTTTTTTGATGGTGAAGACTACGGCCCAGGCGGCGAAGACATGTTTCTGGGCTCCAGATATTTTGCAGCCAATCTTTCGGACGAGCTAAAGCCTGATTCTATAAAATACTGCATCCTGCTGGATATGATCGGCGATAAAGACCTTGAAATACCGAAAGAACAAAATTCCGTGGCATCTGCTCCAGATGTAGTCGATAATGTCTGGAATACTGCCAAAAAGCTCGGTTATGGCGACGTTTTTANNTTTTAATTATGAAGTTGGGATGCGGATTCAGGATGATCATGTTCCGCTGATCAAGGCGGGAGTCAAGTGCATCGATTTAATCGATTTCGACTATGGCCCCTGGCACACACTGGACGATACACCGGACAAATGTTCTCCGAAGTCTCTCAAGATTGTGGGAGAAGTCGTGGCGAATGTTGTGTATGAGGAAAAATAGAGAGTGGAGAATTAAGAGAACCTGGATGTTCACTCTCCACTTTCAGCTTTCCACTACGGTAAAACCGCAATGGCCTCTATCTCGACCTTAGCTCCACGCGGCAGCGCAGCAACCTGAACAGTAGATCGAGCCGGTGCATCACCTGCCATATATGAGGCATAGACATCGTTTACTCTGCTGAAATCTGAGATGTCAGTCAGGAAGATGGTTGTCTTTACCACATCCTGAAAAGTCATGCCCTCTGATGCAAGTATGCCTCCCAAGTTTTCCATGACTCGTTTTGTCTGCCCGACTATGTCTACCGCCTCCATCTGCCCTGTCCCGGGATCGAGCGGAATCTGGCCTGATATGAAAAGGAACCCGTTAGCCTTGATCGCCTGAGAATAAGGCCCTATAGCAGTAGGCGCGCTAGACGTCTCAACTTTTGCTCGCATATTATTTCCCCCTC
>DJHI01000003.1 GCA_002431715.1 Armatimonadetes bacterium UBA5829 | reverse complement strand
GATTTCAAACCCGACGCCTGCTGCAATTCGGCTGAAGAGATCAGTGAATTTCCGCTGAATGCAATTGTCCGGGCTAGAGGCGGAATATCTATCTGGATATCGCCCGGCTGCAAAGACTCCAGCGGTGGTACGGGCGCAATCGGCGATATCTGCGCTATAGAGGGCATACTCAGCACCATCAAGAAGACGGCCGTTATTATCACAAATATGTTCTTTCTCATCTTTTCCTCAATCTGATTGTAGCTCTACTATTCCCAAGACGCAATAGTGGCCTTGATATAATCGCCAATGGTATAATACTTCTGCTAATTTATTGATTTGGTTTCCATCGGAGGATATTTTGCAGTCTATACTTCACGTAGTTTCACACTGGGTAACCACCAACATCGAGGCTCTCGGCTATTATGGGATAGTTATAATGATGGGAATCGAGAGCGCCTGCATTCCACTGCCCAGTGAGATCATTATGCCGTTTGGTGGATACCTGGCCTATAAAGATCCTTCCCAGTTCAACATCTGGGGTATGGGAATCGCCGGAGCGCTTNNTGGGGTTCGATGCTGGCATATTGGGCCGGTAAATACGGCGGCAGGCCGTTTATTGAGAAGTATGGCAAGTATATCCTAATTCGCCACAAAGACCTGGATAAGGCCGACATCTGGTTCAAAAGATATGGCGATGCAGCAATCTTCTTCAGCAGGCTTATGCCCGTAGTGCGGACATTCATCTCCTTTCCCGCCGGTATTTCAGGTATGCGGTTCTGGCGATTTATCGTTTACACATTCCTCGGCTCGCTGCCCTGGTGTATCGCTCTTGCGTGGGTCGGAAAAGCTCTCGGCCCGCAGTGGGATACAAAACTCAAGCCCTATTTCCATAAGGCGGACGTTGTTATTGTAGCGATAGTTCTGGTATTTATCGTCCTCTATATATTTCACCACATAAAAAGCGATAGAGAATACCGCTCTAAGGAGAAATCCCGAGACTGACCTCAAAGAAAAACAGCCGGGGCCATCATGGCTTCCGGCTGTCTTTCATATTGCTCTTGGTGCGAGTATCACGACTCTTCGGCATCCCTGCCGAGTTCCGCGATAACAGAGTCGGTCAGGCTTGCGTTGAACTCGTCCCAACGGGACTTGCTCCATATCTCGACTTTATCGGTCAGCCCGACCACCCAAACCGTGTCCCCATTTTTAATACCTGCGTGATTCATTAAAATGGGNNGGTGATATTGCTATGCGTCCCTGCTTATCCGGCACGCACTCACTTGCCGTGCCCAGGAAATATCTTTCCAGCTTGACTCCTCGCTCATCCAGGAAAGATTTCGGCGTCAGTTTCTGCTGCACTTGACTCCAAGTTCTCTCGGGGAAGACCCACAGGCATCCGTGCAGGCCTCTG
Organism: Armatimonadetes bacterium UBA5829; assembly: GCA_002431715.1. Taxonomy (GTDB): domain Bacteria; phylum Armatimonadota; class UBA5829; order UBA5829; family UBA5829; genus UBA5829. The sequence continues at coordinate 5,755 of DJHI01000003.1, read as the reverse complement.
GTCATTACAAACCGCTCTCCCAGCTTCTGCCGGAAGCGCGCGGGCATGACTGTGCGACCTTTATCATCAACTGAATGCTCATAGGCTCCAGAGAACAAAACAAGCTCCAATAAAAGGAATAAAAATAATCGATACTAAATAAGAGATACCAAATATCTAAGTGGCTGTTTGCGAGAGCGGTGCCTTACCAACTGAGCGCGCTCGATCTTGCCGAAGTTACGCTTGTCGGCGGCAAGGAGCGACTTTATAAAATCTTTATTGTTTGGCGCGCAGGCTTCGGCTGTGCAGCACGCGCAGTAGTTTCTTGAGACAAGAACCGAGCCGTCTTCACCCGACAGGTTTACTACGGTGCTTGGAAAAGGCTCGATTTTCCCGCAGATATTGCACTTCGGAATGGGAAGCACTTTGCTGTCGGTTTGCCTTGAAAGCTCGTTTATTATCCGGCAGATCAGCTCATCGAAAGAGCGTTGGGTTACGACAAAGACATAACTCTTCTTTAGCACATCTTCGATCTCATCGATAATCTCGGCATCCGACTCATGCGCCTGGACCACGAAACTTACGAGCTTGCCTTTAGTGAGCTGTCGCACTTCAAGCTGTGATTCCAGGGCCGAAAAGATATTTTCGACCTCTTGTTCCTCTTCGGATGAGCGCGTCTCGACAAGATAAACCGCCCTCAGTCCGTTGGGCTGAGGATCGACACAAATCTCCCGAATTGTATTATCTATCCCCACTTTTGCAGGCATTTGTAGGCTCCATTAGGGCAGATCTGCCACTATCTACCACTTTATACCCCACATTATATTGCACGCATGCCATGACGTCAATACCTTAATTAAAAATTATTTGACAAAAATTCTTCCATCGGATATTCTGACAACAGGCGTTAAGCGGACGCCTCATGTCTGCGGAAAGGGCTAAGCCCACCTGTTTGAGTGTTTATAAGCAAACCTTCTTTCTGCCTGTTATTTGCAGACAACGGGCGCATGTTGAAAGGAGGTCAGAATGACCACAGCATTACCCGATAGGCCCAGCCTTGAAAACCTCAAGAAGCAGGCAAAAACGCTTTTGAAATCCCACAAATCAGGCGACCTGAGTGCTTGTACGGTGCTCCGGCGCCTGCACCGGTTCTCCGAGTTGTTCGACCAGCAGATACTGGAGTCGAATCTGACTCTGGCGGAGGCCCAATACGCTCTTGCTATGGAATATGGATTTCCAAGCTGGAACGCTCTGAAAGAGGCTGTCAACTCAAAAAAAAGAGACAGGCGGTTTCTCCATTTATTGTGCGGTGATATGGCGGCCGAGAGTCTGAGAAGAAGCGGCGTGCCGGGGGAGGTCAGAGTGTGGTATGATGCCTTCACCGAAGGTCCTGTTCCTGACGATGTTTATGGAGACGAATGGTTCGAACTTCGCGCAAGTCAGTTTCTCGGCTGGATGGATATTCCCGAAAACGCCGCAGCCAATTTTCGCAACATGTATAAGCAGTTGGATGAGTATCGCGACAGCGAAGAAGTGATTCTGTGGTTCGATGCCTGTCTTTTCGATCAGACCATACTTATCCACCATCTCGACTGGTTTTCCAAACAGAACTTGGCAAATACCAGGCTGAGTCTGATCTGTATAGGCGAATTTCCAGGTTTTGCCAAATTTAACGGTTTAGGTGAACTGAAGCCAGATCAAATGGAGTCGCTTCTTCCGCTGCGCCGTGAGGTTACGAAGAAAGAAATGAATTTGGCAACTTTGGCCTGGAACGCGTACCGATCTCCAGACCCGACCGCTATCGAAGAGTTCCTCTCGTCTGATACCTCTGCACTTCCCTATATTGCGCCCGCATTCAAACGTCACTTGGAGCGGTTCCCATCGACTCAAAATGGGCTGGAACGAATGGAACAGGAAGCCCTTCAGGTAATTAGTGAGGGTTATTCAAAGTTTGCAGATGTGTTTGCCAAGGTGTGGGATTTGGAAGATCCGCCTTATTTCAGTGAGCATATGCTTTTTTCTCAACTCAATGCTCTGGCTAAAGCCGAGCATCCGTTACTGAGAATAGAGGGTTGGGAGCATGTAGAAGGTAAACGCTACAAGGAATGGCCGGTCGGAAAGCTCAGTGTTTTCCTCACCCATACCGGTCGAGAAGTGCTCGGAGGAAAAGAAGACCATATTCGACTTAATGGAATAGATCGCTGGCTCGGCGGAGCTCATCTGAAGGGAGACGATATCTGGCGTTGGAATGGTGAGAGGCTTACTCGCTGATAAGATGGCATAACTGATCAGAGCATGAGCAAAACGACGGGTTGCTTCGTAGCAATTCGATTATTGCAGGGTTAGGTCTTAACAAGCATTCCTGCCAGAGTCGTCGAACAGTCGCGCCTACCAACTCTGAGCTTTTCCTAAGACGGTTCCGAATAAGCAGGAAATGTATAATTGTGGTATAATTTACACAATTGAATATTTCCACCAAAGGCGTTGATGAGGAAGAGTAACCTGACGGACTCAACTGCAGAGAACCCGATCTCCGCTAAAGCGGATGTGCTGCGAATCGGGGTTTGATAGGGCAGGTGAAAATCACCTTTGAGCCGGGTGTACGAAAGCGAACTGCGAGTAATGCATCACGGGAGGCTCCCGTTATAGGGCCGGAGTTTGACGGCTGAGGCTTCGCGCCAAAGCTAAGTACTCTATGAGGCCGATACTGTGAGGTGTCGGCAAACCAGGGTGGTACCGCGAAGGATAAAAGCCCCTCGTCCCTGTTTGGGATGAGGGGCTTATTTTATCTGGAGGTGCCTGTATGTTCAAAGAAGTTGGAAACGGTAAGGATTTTCCCGAAATGGAGCGCAGGGTTCTCGATTTCTGGGAGAAAGAGCGCATATTCGAAAAACTGCGAGAAAAGAACCANNCCATGGGAGAAAGCCGTGGTCATTCATCGATGGCCCGATAACTGCAAATAACCCTATGGGCGTGCATCATGCATGGGGCCGAACCTATAAGGATATCTTTCAGCGGTTCAAAGCAATGCAGGGGTTCGACGAACGCTATCAGAACGGATTCGACTGCCAGGGGTTATGGGTCGAGGTAGAAGTAGAGAAAGACCTCGGATTGGACTCCAAACGTGAAATTTTGGAATATGGGCTGGACAAATTTTCTCGTAAATGCCGTGAGAGAGTCGAGAAGTATTCAGCGCTCCAGACACAGCAGTCAAAACGGCTCGGACAGTGGATGGATTGGGATCACTCTTACTACACTATGAGCGATACCAACATCGAGTACATCTGGCNNGGATGGCTATATAAAGGAAACCGGGTGATGCCGTGGTGTGCGAGGTGCGGAACCTCTCTTTCGCAGCATGAGCTGATCGATTCATATCGCGATCTCGCGCATACCTCTGTCTTTATTCAACTTCCGCTTTTGGAGAAGCCGGGCGAATATATACTTGTCTGGACGACCACTCCCTGGACACTTGCGGCCAATACCGCCCTGGCCGTGCGTCCCGACCTGGATTACGCGAAGGTGAGGCAAGACGATAAGGTTTTGTATCTCTCATTAGGAACGCTGCACAGGCTGAAGCCGGATTATGAGGCTTTAGGTACGGTAAAAGGCAGTGAACTCGTGGGACTGCGTTATAAGGGGCCGTTTTATGATCTGCCTGCTCAGCAGAAACTGGATACCCGAGTGGTTGCGTGGACCGATGTCGGCGAGGAAGAAGGAACCGGAGTCGTCCACATTGCTCCCGGCTGCGGAGAAGAGGATTATAACCTCTCCAAGGAGCATGGTCTTCCGGCGCTGGTGCCAATAGATGAGAACGGCATCTATTATCCTGATTACGGCTGGCTTGCGGGCAAGCAGGTCGGGGATGTTGCTCAGATGGTATTTGACGACCTCGCGCAAAAAGGGATGCTATATAAGACTGAAGATTATGAGCACCGTTACCCCGTCTGCTGGCGATGTGGAGAGGAGCTTGTGTTTCGACTTGTGGATGAGTGGTTCATTTCTTGCGATGAAATTCGCGGACCAATGATTCGCGAGGTTCGAAAGGTGCATTGGGTTCCCGATTATGCAGGCAAACGAATGGAAGACTGGCTCAACAACATGGGAGACTGGTGCATATCGCGCAAGCGCTTCTGGGGCCTGCCTCTGCCGTTCTTTAAGTGTTCGTGCGGTGAGATCACGATAATAGGCTCGCGAAAAGAATTGGAGGAGTTGGCAGTTCTGGAGGGTGAGAATCCCGCCGAGCCGTTGAATCTGCCCGAACTCCATCGTCCGTGGATAGACAATGTCAAAATCCGCTGCTCAAAGTGCGGAGGAATAGCCGAGCGAGTGCCTGAGGTTGGCGACTGCTGGCTGGATGCGGGGATCGTGCCGTTTTCAACACTGGGTTTTCTAGATAAAGATAATGCCTATTGGCAAAAGTGGTTTCCCGCGGAGTTTGTCTGCGAGATGCGCGAACAGATCCGTCTGTGGTTTTATGCGATGATGTTCATGAGTGTTACCCTTACAGGCAAATCTCCTTATCGAGCAGCCCTGGTTTACGAAAAGGTTCATGATGAGAAGGGCCGCCCTATGCACAAGAGCTGGGGTAATGCCATCTGGTTCAGCGATGCTGTGGAGAAGATGGGAGCGGACGTGATGCGCTGGATATACGCAAGCGCGAATATCCAGAATAATCTCAACTTCGGCTACGGCATAGGCCATGAGGTAGTTCGCAAGCTGCTTACTCTCTGGAATACCTATTCATTCTTTGTAATGTATGCCAATGTGGATCAATGGGAGCCTGAGAGTCAAGGACAGAACGTAGAGAGCATGGATGCGTGCTCCCTCTCCCTGGGGGAGAGGGTCGGGGTGAGGGCGCTATCCTCTTGCCCTAGCGCTGAACTCGACCGCTGGATACTCTCGCGTCTTCACAGCCTGATAGGCGAGGTTACATCCTCGCTTGAGAGTTTTGATGCCGCAAGGATGACGCAGGAAGTGGAGTCATTCATAGATGATCTCTCCAACTGGTATGTCCGTCTGAGCCGCCGCAGGTTCTGGCGGAGTGAATCGGATGATGACAAAAAATCCGCATATGCCACGCTATGTGAGGTGCTTGTGACTCTTACCCAACTCATGGCGCCCGTGCTGCCATTTACAGCCGAAGAGATATATCAAAACCTCGTGCGCTCGATAAACTCAAGTGCTCCCGAGAGCGTGCATCTGTGCGACTGGCCCAGGCAGGACAAGTTACTGATAGACAAAAAGCTGATGGCTGAAAACGAAGCTGTGATGAACGTGGTGCAGATGGGCCGGTCGGCTCGAAATGCGGCTGGTATAAAAGTCCGTCAGCCTCTGGCTGCACTGTATGTCAAGACGCCTGAGTGGAAAGCAGTTAAGCGAAATGAGAAGCTTATTCTTGATGAGTTGAACGTAAAATCGCTGCAAGAGCTTTCAGGTTCGGGTGCTTGTATGGAAATTGTCGAGGAAGACGGCGTAATGGTTGCTCTGGATATATCGCTGACAGATGATCTGGTTCAGGAGGGGTTAGTGCGCGATTTGATTCGCCGGATACAGACGCTGCGAAAAGAGAGCGGATTTAATGTCGACGATAGAATAATCATATACTATGAGTCTCAAGAGCCGCTTTTGACATCTATTTCGACATATTCGGACTACATAAAGCAGGAGACGCTGGCGGACAATTTGGTTGCGGCAATACCCGGCGACTCTTTCACAACGGCAAAGATTGGAAGAGAACAGATCAAACTGGCGCTCAAGCGATTATGAAAGAGTT